>JAYSTS010000147.1:0-6003 GCA_043719475.1 Gammaproteobacteria bacterium
GGACGAGACGCCGTAGCGTCGTTTTACGCCGGAATGTTTACGCGTGGTGGTCAGCAGTTCCAGGTGGTGGTGGACAAGGTGATCGTAAGCCACGACAACGTCGTCACCGAAGGACAGGTCCGTCAGGTCAACAAAGGCCGTGATCTGCGCGCGCAAGGTGTGACGCGTATTGGCGAGGTCGAGGTGCAGGACGACGACCTATGGTTGAGCAATGCCCAACTGGTTACCGTCTGGCCGGCCGATGCGGCTGGCAAATTGATTGGCGAAGACATCTATTTCGGTGAAAGTCCAATGTCATCCCTGAAACGCATCCAGGCTTCAGACCTTCCACCGTATTACAAGCTTTAAACCTCTCGACAGGAGAATCCATGAAAGCCGAACTGCTGGCCGCACGACTTAAGAAAATCGAAACGCTCCGACCGGCCATTACCGAAGGAGGCGACCGGGCACAGCAAATGCGCCGCTTGCCCGACGACCTGGTCAATACGCTGATCGATGAAGGTTTTTTTCGCTTCGCGCTACCCACCGAACTGGGTGGTGAAGATGCGACGGCGACCGAGACTGTTGAAATTCTCGAAGCCATCGCAGCCATTGACGCCTCTACGTCCTGGAACGTCATGCTTGGTTCCGAGATCAACGCCATGGCTGCGGGCGGCATGGACAAGACGCTGGCCAAGGAGATCTATCTCGACAATCCACGCGTTGTGATGTGTGGCGGCGGCGGGCCAGGCAGTATTCCGCAACGTGCCGAGCGGCAGGCCGACGGCGGTTACAAGGTCTGGGGACAATCAACTTTCATCAGCGGCTGTCACAACGCCAGCTGGTGCTTCATGGCGGCGCCCGTTTTCAAGGATGGTGCGATGGAAATGTTGCCCAGCGGTCAGCCCAACGTGCGCATGTTCTTCATGACACGCGATCAGTGGGAAATTGTCGATACGTGGGACGTTGCAGGCCTGCGCGGCTCCGGTAGTCATGACGTGCGAGCCAATGGCGCCTATGTTGCCCCAAAATATGCCAACGTCGATCTCGTTTCCCTGCCAGCTCATTATGAAAACCCCGTATTCCGGATTCCCGTTGCTCTACGCCTCTCTTATAACAAGGTAGCCGTTGCACTCGGCGTAGCCAAAGGTGCGCTGGACATGTTCATCGACCTGGCCCAGAACAAGATCCCGATGATGTCGGCATCAACACTGAAGGATCGACCGATTGCGCAGTATCGAGTGGCTGAAGCCAAGGCCCAGTATCGATCCGTGCGTGCGTATGTCATGGAAACCATGAATGACGTTCAGGAGGAGTTGAAAGCCGGCCGCGAGTTTCCATCTCCGCTGGCGACACAAGCCGCACGGCTCGCGTGCACGCACGGCGCCAACGTGTGTATGCACGTTGTCGACCTGCTGCACAACACAGCCGGCACCACCGGTATGCGGATGTACTCCCCACTCGAACGGAAGCTGAGAGATTCCCACGGCTGCGCCACCCACCGCTGGGTTTCGCACCAGCTGTACCAGGATCTGGGTGCCATTCTCATGGGCCATCCGGCCTCACCGGAATTCGAAGGCCAGTCCGCAAGGTAGCCGTTACGGCGTGGCACTGCCCTCGCGTGGTGCCACAGCCCTTACTATCGAGATACAAGTGGCCACACTCAATGTTCGTGATCGAAAAGGTGCGCTTCATCGACTCGAAGCGGAGCCTGGCCGAACGGTAATGGAGCTATTGCGGGACGAAGGTCTTGGCATCGAAGCACTGTGTGGTGGACAAGGTGCCTGCGCCACCTGCCACTGCTACATCGAAGCTGATGCCGCAAGTCCACTGCCCTCGCCTTCGAATGACGAAATCGATCTGCTCGGCATCCTCGACAGCAACGTACCCGGCAGATCAAGACTGACCTGTCAGCTGCTCATGCAAAGCGATTGGCCAGATCTCACCATTACCATTGCCCCGGAGGGATGAACATGCCATTGGCAAACAAGGTCGCAGTTGTGACAGGTGCAGGACGCATGCGAAGTATCGGCAGAGCTATCGCGCTCGGTCTTGCCGATGCCGGCTGTGACGTTGTCGTCACCGGTACCGGACGCTCACCGGATGACTATCCCGATGACGAAAAGGCAGCCGGCTGGCGAGATATAACTTCCGTCGTGGAAGAAATCGAAGCACGCGGCAGGCGCGCTTTGGGGCTGGTCAGCGACGCTCGAAAACCGGAAGCCGCAGAACAACTCTGCGAAGCGACCATCAAAGCTTTTGGCCGGGTCGACTTTGTCATCAACAACGCGGGCGCCGCACGAGGTAGTGATCGCAAGCCTGTGGTGGATCTGGCCATTGAAGATTGGTTGCAGGTGCTGGATGTGAACCTCAATGGTTCGTTCTACGTCTCCCGCGCCTTTGGTCAACAACTGATCAAACAAGGCAGCGGAGGGGCGATCATCAATATCTCCTCCATCGCTGGAAAGATATTCAACGCCAACACCGCTGCTTATGCTGCAAGCAAAGCCGGCATTCACGCGTTGACCGCCTGCATGGCAAACGAAATGGGCCGTCATAACATCAGGGTGAACGCAATCTGCCCTGGCATCATCGACACCTTCCGTATGGATGACATCGGGCGCGGGGAGAACTGGAACAACATGATCAGATCCAGAGTTCCGCTGGGCCGAGCCGGCACTGGCGCAGATATCGCCAACATCGTCGTCTTCATGTGCAGCGATGCCGGCAGCTGGATTACCGGTCAGGCGTATAACGTAGATGGTGGCACCGTCGTCCAGCACTGACGCAGGCACCAGTGTTCTGAACGCTGAATTCAGGCATTGGATTGAACATCAACTACCCCGCACTTGAGCCAACCGGCATCAAGGGCATCCGCTTCACACAACAAAGCCGAGGGAGGGTTTCCAGTCAATGGCAGGCCGGTTAACCTTGATTCGACAATAATCGGTAAAGCTTCCGACGCACAACTAACGCAGTCTGACGATTTCAGCGGTCTCTTGGTGCGGTCTCCTTACGATTGTCGGTGTCATCGAAGATCGCGATCAGGAGATCGCTCCCACAAAGTCACGGAACCAACGGTTCGCGATCGGGAGATCACCCACAGGGCGCTTTTACTCGACGTCTCATGATTGAATCTGCCAACTTCATCGGTTGTGGCCCCTCGGTTTGATTGCCGCTGCAGTCCCGACCTTCTCTAAAGTCGATCGCTCTCCGCAATCACTCTCAGCTATCAAAGTCAGCCGTGCTCCATCGCCTCTTCAACCATGAAGTCGTACAGCGATTGCGCAACCCGCAGCGGATGCCTGCCTTCTATGGGCGCTAGAAAATGACGGCCGTGCCAGACAAACATCACACGATCCCGAGTTCCGTCTGCAGGTGACTTCCCTGGTTTGCGCGCAGCACCCAGCGGCTTGTGCGGTCTTACCGGCGGTTTGGCTGGAGCACCCGATCCTGCGGAGCCCCGAGTTCTGGCCAGTTCATTACGCAACATCGCCAGGGACTCACTGGGTGTTCGTACCTTGGCAGCCAACGCGGATTGTTCGTCAGTAACTGGTTTTGTCGCAGGCTGAGCTCTTTTCGCCTCACTGACTAACGACGCGATCACGATGTCGACAACATCCCGCCGACGCCCCGCCACATGAGTGATCAGAGGAAACGATGCACTCGCGACGGCAAAAACAGGATCAGCCTCAACAGTGTGTTGAGCCGCATCCTCAACTCTATCTTCAGATACGGTCGCGGCCGCTGGCGTGGTGGTCAACGCACCGTCAACCTGCAACAACAGAGGTTCGGTGGGAGACGCTTCTTCTGCCACCGATTCGAGAACCGGTTCGATAATTTGGACGATGTTTGGGGTCGGGACTTCCGATTCGGCTGAAACCAATTCGGCGTGGGGCGCAGCTTCATCCATCGTTTGCGGCATCGGCAACTCAGCTTCAGGCATGTCCGCAACCTGCGGATCATTCGCCGCGACGACACTCGTCATGATGATCGCTGCTGCTTCAGCATCGGCTGGTGCGCCCATGCTGGTCTTGCTGTCAGCGATCACCTCGACTAATTCCGACCCGGTGTTGGTGAGCATTTCCGCAGGTAGTTCGGTCAGCACCGCGTCCGCTTCAGTCGTCCCCATCGGTATCGACGCTTCGGCCGACTGGATCGTATGCTCGATGTTGCCCGCGGTGGGCAGTGGGATCGATGCCTGCAGCCCGGCCAAACGCTGTGACAGGGATTCTCGACCAATAACGATACCTTGTGTTCCCAGCACCGGGTCTGTGCGGTGGGTATGGCCCAGTCTTGGCGGGGCAACAGCGGGGGCTGGCTTCGTGTCGGATCTCGCACGGTCGCCTACTGCGTCAGGGGGTTGTTTGTACGGGGAGCTTTGCCACAGCTCGATGACGTTGTAGGCGAGTCCGACCATCAGAAAGGTCACCAACCAGACACTTGGTACTGCTACCAGCATCACGACGGCGACGGCATAACCGACAAAGACCAGCACGTTCAGCGTTAAGAGCAACGCGACGCGATCGCGCTGGAGTTCGCTGACAATCGGCATGATGCACCCGGTTTCTGGAAAGAAATCGGATCGTATGTCCAATTAGTGCAAGTGTCTTTACTTATATTGTATATTTTATTGTTTATAAACGGAATCTGGACAGTGAATAAATAAGTGAGGTGGCCGCGAGAATCAGCCCTCAAGCATCTGTAGCAGCTCAATCGCCGCCAACACCTGCGTGATCCAGAACCAGGTCCCGACACCCAGCACCAGGCAACACACCACCACGGTAAACTTTTCCAACGTGCTTACTCTCATCTATTCCTCACGAAAATCCGATCCAGCGTCCGGAAGCCGCAACGGTAAACCAGATCATCAATGAACTGGCGCCCAACAGCCGGCAGGTTACCGTTCGAAGATCATCGCCTGTTTGACGAAACAGAGGCCTTTCAATCGTGTAGACAAAGATTGCCCCGACCAGCAAGGCGGTCATCTTTGCCCAGAACATCTCGTTGTATAAAAGTTTCATCGCAACTGCGGAACTCATGAATACGCCGGACACGACAGAAGTCGCCAGCGCGGCATCGAACCACCTTCTGGTGTAACTCACCATGGCCCGCAGCTCCACGTTCTGCAGAATCAGACCGAATAGCCGCAGATCCTGCACCAGCACCATGCCACCGAGTACGGTCAACGCAAGCAGGTGAATCATCTGCACAACGGCAAAAACACCGCCATTGGCCTTGGAAAGCTCTGCCAGCCAGGAGGTATCGAGCCAGGTAAAAAAAGGCAGGAGATCCATCATCAATGCTGCTCAGTGGTCTGCCGCTTCAAACGCTGCCAATTCATCGACACAACCAGCCGCCCAGAACATCAATCCAGTCAAGGGTTTGTGACAATCAAACCAGTCGTAGGCGATGGCGCGACCCGAAAACACCACACCACCCCACAGGATCAGTGAAAAGGCCGCCCCGGCACGCACCCGCAGCGGCGGTAGACCTCGGTCACTCCAGGTGCCAGCTCTATTTCGTAATACGCGATGAAACAACCAGGCGTTGATTCCCGCGACAATCAGCAACACGACCTTGATCCTGAACCAGATACTCTGTGTGGTTCGAATCGGAATCGCGTAATAGAGAATCAGCCCGGTGACGACCATTACCGCGAAACCGATCAGCATCGGCTGGTTCAACCGCCTCGCCAATACCGTGGCAGGGAAGCCGCTGAACGCCCATCCGAGCATGCGCAAATCAATGATCACCAGCATGCCGAGAAACAGCGTCAAGGTCAGAACGTGAATGGTCTCAACCCAGGCATAGGCGTAGATGGACTCGTGCAGCGCAATACTCCACGCCTGAGCTGCAAGGAACTGCGCCAGGGCCAACAGCCATTCGTTCAGCATTGTGGTTGTTCACCCGTTGCTGTGACCGCATCTGGCCACTCGCCAATCATGTCGATGACAAGTTTGCCGGAAATGCGGCCTTCAAGCTGAGCCTGTAGAGACTCGCGGACGGTTTTCAGCGAACGGA
>JAYSTS010000148.1:0-5999 GCA_043719475.1 Gammaproteobacteria bacterium
AAAGCCAATCTACGCACACAGTTGCTGGCGCGGGTAACCACAGCGCACCGAATCGCCAGACGCCAGAACGATCTGCTGACCAACAATCAGCTCCTGCGACGACGATTGCGTGAAACACAGAACACCGATCTGGTTGACCCGGCGACAGGTCTTGGCAACGTCCGCTATACGCTCGACAAGCTCGCCAGTGTGATCAAACACGCCGAAACACGCGGCGGTGGAGCCTGCGTGATTCTGGTCGGCGTGCAAAACCTGCCGATCATCACTGAACAATTTGAAACCACTGTTGTCGATGAACTGCTAGCCGCCATTGCAGCCCGCATTCGTCAGTTGGTAAGACCATTGGATACGGTGACGCGCCCTGAACCCAATATGTTCGCAATCGTGCTCACACATCCGGCACCCTTTGGTAACGGCGAAGCGTTCCGTCGCATATTCGACAGTCTGTACATGCGTTCATTCAAGACCAGCAAAGGCTTCATACCGATCGTAGTAGGGATGAGCATCTGCACCGTCGATGCGAGTACAGGATTTCCGGGCGCCAAGATGCTGCTGCAATCCGCGTTCAAGGGCATGTCTGCTTCGTTCGACTCCGGTACGGTGTCTCACAAAGCGTTCGATCCAGTTGATGCGCTCTGAGCGCACTGCAATGACGCACTCTGTACTTACCAACGTCAAACTCTCCGTACTGGATCTATCGCCAGTCGTCGAAGGTGCCTCGGCTCGCGAAGCGCTTGCCAACAGTCTGGATCTGGCGCGACACGCTGAAGCACTTGGCTATCACCGCTACTGGCTTGCCGAGCACCACAACATGCAAGGCATTGCCAGCGCAGCTACGGCTGTCGTCATTGGCCATGTGGCAGGTGGCACCAAGCGTATTCGCGTCGGTGCCGGTGGGGTGATGCTGCCGAATCATTCGCCTCTGGTGATTGCCGAACAATTCGGTACTTTGGAAAGCCTTTATCCGGGCCGAATCGACCTCGGACTAGGACGCGCCCCAGGCACCGATCAGATCACGGCCCAGGCGCTGAGACGCAATCTGACCGGTGACGTCGATCAGTTTCCCCAGGACGTCATGGAACTGCTGCGCTATTTCTCCGGCACATCAGGGAGCGTACAGGCCGTACCGGGCCAGGGTCTGAATGTTCCTGTGTGGATTCTCGGGTCCAGTCTGTTTGGTGCATCGCTGGCCGGTGCTCTTGGCTTGCCCTTCGCGTTTGCCTCGCACTTCGCTCCGGCCGCGCTGATGCAAGCGATCGAAGTCTATAGAACACGCTTCAGACCATCGGCGTATCTCGACAAACCCTATCTGATGCTCGGTTTCAACGTGTGCGCCGCAGATACGGACGAAGAAGCCATGCTGTTGCGCAGTTCGGCGCTTCAATCATTCGTGCGATTGCGTTCCGGAAGCCCCGGTAAATTGCCACCACCGATCCGTGATTTTGAGTCATCACTCAGTGCTGCTGATCGGTATATGGTGGACCAGATCGGCGTCTGCAGTGCGGTGGGCAATCCCGAGACCGTTCGAAGCAGACTGATCGAGTTTATCGAGCAAACCGGCGCCGATGAGCTCATGGTGGTTGCACAAATCTATTCGCACACTGCCCGCAAGCGATCATACGAACTGCTGTCAACACTCACGCCGTCCAGCTGAACAGGAAGACAGCCCATGGGCAATCGCATCACACGAGTCACCACACGAACTGGCGATACCGGCACATCGGGTACCGCAACCGGCCGACGCCTGCCAAAGACAGATGCCTTGTTTGCGGCACTTGGGGATGTCGACGAACTGAACTCCTGTGTCGGACTGACCTGTTCGGCGATGCGGGATGTACCAGGGTTTGCGGTGAACATCCAGCAGGCACTATTCGATCTCGGTGCTTGCCTCGCCACGGAGGGACTGACTCCTCCGCCAGACTCTACCGAGATCGAGTCCACAGCTACCGTGTTGAATGAAGCCCTCCCGCCCCTCAAGGAGTTCGTTCTCCCGGGTGGGAATGAAGCCGCTGCACGATGTCACGTGGCTCGCGCTGTTTGCCGTCGCGCTGAACGCAGTGTGTGGACGCTGGGTGAGACGTACACGGACTGCGCCGTGTACCTGAATCGGCTCAGCGATCTGTTGTTCGTCTGGGCGCGGGACCTCAATCGATTAGACGGTGAAGAGATCGTCTGGCGCGGTACCAACCGCTGAGCGGACTAAGGTAACTCTGATCAATTCGCTCCTGCGAATTGATCAGGTCCAAGCAATTCGCTTCAGCGAATTGCGGAGGTCGGAATCTTTCAGGTTCCTCGCCCCTTTTCTGGAAGAGAGGCCCCGCATTTCATGCGTGAAAAATGGTGGTGCATCCGTGCACCACTAAGGAAGGTCTGATTAATCAGACCTTCCCTACAGGATCATTCGCCTCAGGTCACCCAGTACACTGCATAGATCAACCATGAACCTGCCCGCCTCCGCACCGTTGATAGCCCGGTGGTCGTAACTCAGCGACAACGGCAACATCTCCCGAGGTAGGAACTCCCGACCATTCCATTGCGGTTTGGTGACAAGCCGACCCACACCGAGTATCGCAACTTCGGGTGCATTGACGATGGGTGTAAACCCGGTGCCGCCAAGAGCGCCGAGGCTGGATACACTGAACGTCCCGCCCTGCATGTCGTTCATACCCAGCTTGCCACGTCGCGCCTTGTCTGCAAGATCATTGATGGCGCTGGACAGCTCCCAGATGCCCATCCGGTCGGCATCACGGATAACCGGGACCACCAGGCCATCAGGCGCATCTACGGCAAACCCGATGTGGTAGTAGCGCTTGAGTACGAAGTTCTCCTTGTTCGCATCCAGCGACGCATTGAATCGCGGGTGCTGCTTGAGCACCGCGCAACAGGCACGAACGAGGAAGGACAACGGTGTCACCTTCACACTTCGACGTTCCGCTTCAGCCTTCAGCGACTTGCGAAACTCCTCCAGTGCCGTGATGTCCGCATCGTCATGCTGCGTGACATGCGGAACGTTGAGCCAGCTACGATGCAGGTTTTCCGCACCCGCCCGGCGTATGCGCGACATGGGTTCAATTTCGACCGGGCCAAACTTGGCAAAGTCGATCACCGGGACGGCGGGAATGCCTGAGCCTGAAACTGCTTTCTGCACTGGGGTCTTCAACTGCGTTTTGACAAAGACCTGCACGTCTTCTTTGACAATGCGGCCTCGACCACCACTACCTTTTACCTGCGATAGATCAACACCCAGTTCTCGGGCCATAAGACGAACTGCAGGCCCGGCGTATACGTCCGCACCACTGGATGCCGCAGGTTGATCGCTGGAAACAGGCTGACTTGCAACCGATGCGGCGACGGGCTTTTCAACAGCTTTTGCCTGTGCTTGCGCACTGGCCGCTGGTGGAGCCAAACCCGTTCCAACCGGCTTCATGGTCAACAGACGGTCACCCGCATTCACGGCCTGATCAAGCACAACGTGCATCGCAGAAATGGTACCGGCCGATGGCGAGGGTACTTCCATGGACGCCTTGTCTGACTCAACAACCAACAACAAATCACCTGCTGCAACCGCGTCACCCGGCTTGACCGCAATTTCGATGACGATGACGTCTTTCGCATCGCCAATATCCGGCAGCACGACATCGACTTCAGCAGCAGATTGCACCTGAGCCGGCGCAGGCGCCGGTGGAAGCGGCTTCGCTGCATCAGGGATAGACGATGGCGGCGGAGCAGCAGGGGCAACCGTCACTTCTGATTCGTTACCCGCTGCCTCGATCCTGGCGAGCAGACTGCCTTCGTTAACCCGATCACCAAGCTTGACTTCGAGGCTGGTGATCTTGCCGACGAGCCCGGCCGGAACTTCCATCGACGCCTTGTCCGATTCGATCACCACAATCGAGTCGTTGGCCTCAACCAGATCACCCACAGCGACGCAGATCTCGATGATTTCAACTTCATCGACATCACCGATATCAGGAACGCGAATGTCGGTCACGATAGTCCTCACGAAATCCTTGGATTGGGCTTGTCGGCATCGATGCCGAGATCATTGCGGGCCTGACGAACCACGTCTGCGGAAAGGCTCTGTCTCTGCTGGAGCGAGTACAGCGCAGCCAGCGTCACATAGCGGCTATCCACCTCGAAGAAATCGCGCAATCGATCACGCCGGTCACTGCGACCAAAGCCATCGGTACCCAGCACGTGATAATCGGCCTTGATATAAGGCCGAATCTGTTCGGAGTAAGCCCGCATGTAGTCGGTTGCAGCGATCACGGGAAGGTCTCCCGACAGCGCCAACTCAGCGTGACCCTGACGTGGCGTCTCATCCGGATGCAGTAGATTCCAGCGCGCCGTGTCAGCACCATTACGCGCCAGTTCATTGAAGCTGGTGACACTATAGATGTCGCTGCCCACACCGTACTGCGCCTCCAGCATCTGCGCCGCAGCTTCAACTTCGCGCAGGATGGTGCCACTACCCAGCAGCCGCACCCTTTTGGTCGCCCCTTCTGCCGTTCGTCGCAGCAGATATATGCCTTGTCGAATCCCTTCTTCCACCCCTGCCGGCATGGGAGGATGAACATAGTTTTCGTTCATCACTGTGACGTAGTAATAAACGTTCTCACGCTCCGCCAGCATCCGGCGCAGTCCATCCTGGATGATGACAGCCAGCTCATAGGCATAACACGGGTCATAAGCGACACAGTTCGGAATGGTCGAAGCCAACAGGTGCGAGTGACCATCCTGATGCTGCAGACCTTCGCCGTTGAGCGTGGTTCGGCCAGCAGTTCCGCCGAGCAGGAAGCCTCTGGCCTGCATGTCTCCTGCCGCCCAGGCCAGATCACCGATACGCTGAAAGCCGAACATCGAGTAGTAGATGTAGAAAGGAATCAACGTGTACCGATGTGTCGTATACGACGTCGCCGCGGCCATCCAGGCTGCAAAAGCGCCGGCTTCGTTGATGCCTTCTTCAAGTACCTGGCCATCGCGGCTTTCGCGATACGAGCCAATTTCTTCCGAGTCTTCCGGCTCATACAGCTGCCCGACCGACGAATAGATGCCGAGCTGTCGGAACATACCCTCCATCCCGAAGGTCCGCGCCTCGTCCGGCACAATCGGCACAACACGTTTGCCGATTTGTTTATCGCGCAGCAAGGTAGACAGAATGCGTACAAACGACATCGTCGTAGAAATCTGGCGTTCGCCAGTTCCTTGCAGTTGCGCCGCAAAGGTGTCCAGAGATGGAACGCTGAGATTGAGAAAATCAACGGTTCGTCGAGGGATTGGACCACCGAGCTTTTCCCTTTGCCGACGCAGGTATTCCATTTCCGGTGAATCCATCGGCGGTCGGTAGTACTGCACTTCTTCCAGTTGTTTTTCCGTCAACGGAACATCAAAGCGATCGCGGAAGTACTTGAGCTCATCAAGGGTCAGCTTCTTGACCTGGTGCGTATCATTCTCGGCCTCGCCAGCATTGCCCATCCCATAACCCTTGACGGTCTTCGCCAAGATGACTGTCGGCTGGCCCTTGTGGTGAACCGCTGAGTGATAGGCGGCATAAACCTTGTAGGGATCATGGCCGCCCCGATTGAGTTTGAAGATATCGTCATCGGTGAGATGCGAAACCATTTCCAGGAGTTCGGGATCCTGACCAAAGAACTTTTCGCGCACGTAGTCGCCGCCGTGTGCCTTGAAGTTCTGGTATTCACCGTCAACTGTCTCATCCATGCGCTGCTGCAGGAGGCCCAGAGTATCTTTCGCAAACAAGGGATCCCACAACCTCCCCCACACCACCTTGATGACGTTCCAGCCTGCGCCACGGAACGCGCCTTCGAGCTCCTGAATAATCTTGCCATTGCCTCTGACAGGTCCATCGAGACGCTGGAGATTGCAGTTGACCACGAAGATGAGGTTGTCGAGCTTCTCGCGTCCCGCCAGGCCAAGCGCACCTAACGATTCAGGTTCGTCGGTTTCACCATCACCCAGAAATGCCCAGACCTTGCGAT
>JAYSTS010000149.1:0-48921 GCA_043719475.1 Gammaproteobacteria bacterium
TCTCGTTCCAGATCGCGACCGACAGCCAGGCTGAAACCGACCGCTTGTGGGACGCCGTCGTCGACAACGGCGGGGAGGAAAGCCAATGCGGCTGGTGCAAGGACAAGTGGGGCGTGTCCTGGCAGATTATCCCGCGTGTGCTGACCGAGGCACTGACCGCTGGTGGCGAAACAGCCAAGCGCGCATTCGAGGCCATGATGCCGATGCAAAAAATCGACATCGCGAGGATCCAGGCCGCGCTGGGCGGCTGAAGAAGCGACTGACACCAAGGAGTCACTCATGTCTTACATCGACGGTTTCGTTATAACGGTGCACAGCGCGATCAAACAGAAATTCATCGCCCAAGCCAACAAGGGCGACAGCGTGTTCATCGATCACGGCGCAACGCGGGTCGTTGCGTGCTGGGGGCCTCAGATCGTCGTATCCCCCGATCCGCTCGACCGAGATGATTCGCGCGACGGCTCTCAGTGAAACGACATCGCAGGAGAAATCCATGAGCAAGTACAGCAAGAACCCCGACGCCATCTCGAAGCTCTCCGAGGAGCAGTACCGGGTCACACAGCACAGCGCCACCGAGCGCCCCGGCAGCGGCGAGTATCTGGCCAACCGGACGCCGGGGATCTATGTCGACATCGTGTCGGGTGAGCCGCTGTTCGCGTCTTCCAACAAGTTTGAGTCCGGCTGCGGCTGGCCAAGCTTCACGAAGCCGATCGAGCCAGCCAACATCAACGAGTTGCGCGACACTACGCACGGTATGAGCCGCACCGAGGTGCGATCGGTGCACGGCGACAGCCATCTAGGACACGTTTTTTCCGATGGCCCAGCCGATCATGGCGGGCTGCGCTACTGCATCAACTCGGCCTCGTTGCGGTTCATCCCGCGCAACGAGATGACGGCCGCCGGTTACAGCGATTACCTCAATCAGGTGGAGAATGCGCAATGAGCAGCGAACGTGCGGTTCTGGCGGGCGGCTGCTTCTGGGGCATGCAGGACCTGATTCGCAGCTACGACGGGGTGATCTCGACGCGGGTTGGCTACAGCGGGGGCGACGTGCCCAACGCGACCTATCGGTACCACGGCAGCCACGCCGAAGCGATCGAAGTCTTCTTCGAACCGTCGAAGTTGAGCTATCGCAAGTTGTTGGAATTTTTCTTCCAGATCCACGATCCGTCCACGTCAAACCGGCAGGGCAATGATCGCGGCATGTCCTACCGCTCGGCGATCTACACCACCTCGCCTGCGCAGCAGCGCATCGCCGAGGACACCATCGCCGACGTCGATGCATCCGGGCTGTGGCCTGGCAAGGCGGTTACCGAGGTCGCACCCGCAGGTGACTTCTGGGAAGCCGAGTCCGAGCACCAGGATTATCTGCAACGCTATCCCACCGGCTACACGTGCCACTTCATCCGACCCGACTGGAAGCTGCCCCGTCGCGACGCTGCGGCCTGATCCACTTGGTATAGCCTGTGGAAGGTACGAAAAAGTCCTTGCTCATGACAGCGTCTTGCTGCGACACGGTGTCCAGAGTCAAGACAGGTCTGCCAAGAGATGGACGCGCCGTCCCACGCGCCGAGGTGTTCGATGACTGATCTCGGCGCTTCGAATGATGCATTGCAGGCGGAGGTCACCGAGCTACTGACTCTTGGGCAGAGTCTTGTCGAGTTCGCCCCGGACCTCGCACCCATCCTGGCTGGTTGGAGAGGCCGCCTGGACGAAGCATGGAACGCAGGTGGCCCGCCGTTTGCGCTGGAGCTGCAATTGGAGTGGTCCGCGCAGGCGCTTCGGCGACATTGGCTACAGTTTTCAGCGATTGCACCGAGTGCCGCCTACCGTTCACCTACGGAAGATCAGCAGAAGGGCATGGTGAAGGATCCGAGACTCGAGGCCTTCGGCTACGAGCGCGACCTTCATCCAGACAGGCTCGAGAAACGGTGTGCCACGTTCTTTCCTGATCCGCCGCCACCGTGGCATGCACAGCATCTGCTTTTCTCCAGTGGTCAGGCAGCCATGACAGTCGCACTGTTGTTACTCCAGCAGCGCCTCCGCCCGCACAGGTTCACGGTGGCTCATCTCGGAAAATACTTCGAGACTCGCGGCTTGCTGGAATCACTGCCGGCCGTCGTCAGGATCCTGAATCCGGCGCACGCACTGGATGCCAACTGTCTCATCGTCGAGCCCGTGGCGTGCGATGGGCACTTCGCACGTGTGGACCTGGCGGAGCTTGCTGCGCGCCTCGCAGGCGGACCAGGCAGAACACGAGCGGTTATCGTCGACAGCACGCTGGTTGGGCGGGGAGATGGTATGAACCAACTTCTGCTCCAGCCCCGCACCGCACCTCCGCCCATCATCATGCGGGTGTGCTCCGGGTTAAAGCTGTTCCAGCAGGGACTCGAAATCGCCAATGTCGGCGTACTCACCTGGTTCGAACGAAACGATTCCCAAGACCGGTCCAAGTCGGCCGTTGAAGCGCTCCGTGTTTTGCGGACCTTGACCGGAGGGGGGCTACGTTCGGCCGACGCGCTTGCGCTGGAAGCACCCTGGATTTTCGATCATGAGTGGGTCGCCAGGTACGAGCGCGCCATCTTTGCCCACAATGCAGCGCTTGCGGCCGCCATCCACGATGGCGGGCCGTTGTTTGAGCCATCGACGAACTCAGCGCTACTGGGAGCGGACGCGCCCTATTGCGTCTTTCGCCTGCTTGACCCTTCCAGTGAGTCCTACCGTGCGTTGGACGACAGGATCGTCGCGGAAGCCAAACGCCGAAACGTGAATCTGGACAAGGGTGGGAGCTTCGGATTTCGTGGGCATCGATTCGAGATTGTGCGACCGGACAGTGGTGAACAACCTTTCCTGAGAATTGCCATGGGGCGTCGTGGCGGCTGGTCGAACGATGGTGTGATAGACCTGATGGCGAGCATTGCCAGCGGTCACGGCCAGGCATACCAGTCGACCGGCGCGGACGAACCCTGATGGCCTGTATGCCATCGCACAGACTGACAATACCAATCTGCGGTTTAGTAGTTGGCAATCAATAAATGCTCATGATCTTTCAGAGATCCGCTGACCGTCGGGAGTTGGACAATGCAATCTCAGAACAAGAATGGAAGGTTTACGAAGTACTGTCTTCGGGCTAAGTGGTTGCCTGTTCTCCTGGCTGGCACTTTGTTGCTGGCAGCCTGCTCATCAACTCAGGAGCAGAAGGGGCAGGTGCTGGGTGGAGTGCTGGGTGGTGCTATCGGCTCTCAGGTTGGTGGTGGTCGTGGCAAGACGGTTGCGATTATTCTCGGCGCTGTTGCCGGAGCAATGATCGGCCGCCACATCGGCGAAAGCATGGATGACGGTGACCGTTTGAAAACAGCTAAGGCCCTGAATGATTCACGAAGCGGTCAATCCACCAGCTGGGTGAATCCCGATACAGGGCATCGGTACAACGTAACGCCGACGCGTACTTATCAGGCGGATAGCGGCCCGTGCCGTGAGTTCAAGCTGGATGCGACAGTTGGCCAGAAGCGCAATCAGGATGTACATGGCAATGCCTGCTTGCAAGCCGACGGCAGCTGGCGGGTGGAGTAGCTCCAGGCACATGCAATCAATGCAGACTGAAGGCGAGAAGGCCAGTCAAAAAACCGAAGAGAATCTCGCAGTCGTTCTGGACTTTTACGCCAGTGAAACCAGGAAGCTAAGCCGTTCGCAGAGGGTGCTGGAACAGATCGTTCGAGTGAACGGGCAGCCGGTTTTCCTGCTGATGACGATACTGTTCGTCCTCGTTTGGATTGGTGCTAACGCATGGCTCGAGTTCACGCAACGACCGGCTTTTGATCCGCTGCCCTATCATCTGCTGCACGGCGTCGTCAGTCTGGGCGCCCTGGTCACTGCAACGATGGTGCTGATCAAGCAGGAAAGGCTGGGTCGACTCGCTGAGCAGCGCGATCATCTGGATCTGAAGGTGATGCTGTTGACAGAGCAGAAAGCCGCCAAACTGATTGAACTGATCGAGGAGCTACGACGTGATTTGCCCGATGTCCGGAATCGTCTTGATCCGGGCGCCGCAGTGCTGAAGGAGCCGCTCAGTCCGGACATCGTTCTGGCGACGCTTGAACAGCCCCTGAGTGGGGTCGCGGGTGTCGTTGCGGATACCAGTGTTTCTGTTGCTGACCCGCCCGGAGTCGTCAAACCCTGATCATGGAACTGCAACTCACCTCGATTGGCTTGCCGCTGGGATGGTCGGGTTCGCGGATGTGCTCAGGCTTAATGGAAACCAGCCTTGTTCTAAAGCTTTTTGGCTAAGGCTTGGTTTTCTGAGAATGTCACGTCCCGGTCGGTCTGTGGGCTGACGAACAGACCCGGGGGCGACAGTTGAGGACCATGAACGTTAGTCGAGGACAAGGTCGAGTCTGGTCTGACCGCCGGTCTTCAATCCCGCACATGACTGAAAGGCTCCAACCATGATCGAAAAGACTGCCAGCGTGAATTGGGAAGGCCGGGGCAAACAAGGCCAAGGGCAGATCAGCACCGAGACCGGCGCGCTTAATCGTCATCCCTACGGTTTTGCCAATCGGTTCGAGGACGACCGACAGGGTACCAATCCGGAGGAGATCCTGGCCGCCGCACATGCGGCCTGCTTCACGATGGCCTTCTCGTTTGCCTGCGACAAGGCCGGTTTTGCCACCAACAGCGTCGACACGAAAGCTCGCGTTCGCCTGACTCCCCAGGGAGAAGGTTTCGTGATCGACCGAATCGAGCTCACGCTGAATGCCGTCGTGCCGCGGATCGACGAGGCGAAGTTCCAGGAAATCGCCTTGGCGGCTAAACGGGAATGCCCGCTGTCCAAGGCGCTTGCTGCCGTCGCCCAAATCGACTTGCACGCCACCCTCGAAAGCCTGGAGGGGGCGGTCTCCTGACCGCGATTGTTGGGATCATCGAAGATCGCAATCAGGAGATCTTTCCCACAAAGTCTCGGAACCAACGGTTCGCGATCGCAGGATCGTTCCCACAGGGTATTCACACACACTGTTGCGGACCGGCCAATCGGCATTGACCTCTGATCGGATCGTCCAGGGCGCTTTTACTCGACGTCTCATTACTGAATCTGCCAACTTCCTTGGTTGTGACCTTACGGTTTGATTTCCGCTGTAATCCCGACCGTCTCTACAGTCAATCGTTCCGAAGCTCTTAAATACCCCTGCGCAGCATTTTCGGTTGCTGAATTTTTGTCTAATTGAGGCTAACAGCCGGAATTTTCGAGCCGTCGGCCAACTTCTTCGTATCCATCATGGATCCTGGTTGATGGCCGTCAGGTACAGGTCGCGGGCGTCGTTGCGGAACCCAGTGTTGCTGATGCTGACCAGACCGGAGTCGGCAGACCCTGATCGTGAAAACTGCAACTCACGGCGATGCAGTGACTCGCCAAACTGTATTGCCTACATCATCAGCGACGAGCAATGCCCCGGTCCGGTCCATTTCAACACCTACGGGCCGGCCTCTTGCCTGATCGGCGTGATCGAGGAACCCCGTCAACACGTCGATTGGCTTACCGCTGGGATGGCCATCGATAAAGGGCACGAAAATCACCTTGTAACCACTCAGTGGACGCCTGTTCCAGGAGCCGTGCTGGCCAACGAACATGCCGTCGACAAATGGCTCTCCCAGCGCACCGATGGTATCCAGCACCAGTCCGAGAGAAGCCGTGTGAGCGCCGAGCGCATAGTCCGGTGTGATAGCACTGGCAACCAGATCAGGACGGCCAGGCTCAACACGTGCATCAACGTGTGCGCCATAATAACTGTAAGGCCAACCGTAGAATCCTCCGTCTTCTACGCTGGTGAGAAAATCTGGCACCAGATCATCACCGATTTCGTCGCGTTCATTCACCACGACCCACAATCGTGATGCATCAGGTGACCAGGCCAGACCATTCGGGTTGCGAATCCCGGCAGCAAAAATGCGGTGTTCGCCTGTTCGGGTGTCAATCTCCCAGATCGCGGCGCGCCCATGCTCCTTGCTCATGCCACGCTCGGCAACATTGCTGTTGGACCCGACGGTGACATAGAGGCGCTCGCCGTCGGCGCTGGCGATGATGTTCTTGGTCCAGTGGTGATTGATCGTACCTGCCGGTAGATCGACCAGACGACGTCCAGTACTTTCAATGTGGGTTTCACCAGCGCGGTACGGAAATACCAGCACAGCGTCTGTCACCGCAACAAAAAGTTCGTTGCCGATGACGGCCATTCCAAAGGGTGAATTCAATTCTTCAAGCAGTGTATAGCGATGATCAGCGATGCCATCGCCATCTGCATCACGCAGCAGAGTGATACGGTTGGCACTTGGTGTTGCGGCACCCGCCCGGAGCATCGCAGCACCCATGAACCATCCGCGTAGCCCTACGGCGTCATCGGGTCTCTCAGGTGCATTCGTTTCAGCCACCAGGACATCGCCTGATGGCAAAGCGAGTAACCAGCGCGGATGATCGAGGTCCGTGGCAAAGGCGTTGACCACCAGTCCTTGCGCGGCGTGTGGCGTGGCGCCGGGCTGCCAGCCCACGGCCGGTGCGATCTTGATGGTTGGAATCCACTCGCGACGCGCCGATGGCAGTTCGGGGTGAGGGCCGATGTCCGCACCGTCGGGTAATCGTTGCGTGGAGCACGCACTGTTGACAAGCGAGATTGCGTAGCCGACTAACAGTGCGCGCCAGAGGAAAGTCAATTTCTATTAGCCACAGAAAGGCTAAAGCCGTCCGGTCAACAGCAGCACGAGCGCGATGATCAGGATCAGACCCAGTCCGCCGGTGGGTGCGTATCCCCAATTCCTGCTGTGCGGCCAAGCGGGGAATGAGCCGATCAGAAGCAATGCAACAATGATTATGATGATTGTTCCGGTACTCATGTCATCAATCTCCTTTGCGTCGCGAGAGAGTCGCGGTGTCTGCACAGCGTGACAGCATCACAGACAATCATCGGTGCGCTAGCGAACCATTGTGTCTGTTTGTTAGTAGATTGGAATACCGGTGCAGAAGGTAGAAAAAAAGAAAAGAAGCAGTGCAGGGAACGAAGAGTTGCTACTCGTTTTTCAACGACGGTAAGCGGGCAAAGCTCTCGAGTGGGTCAGCCTTCATTCGACAATAATCGGCAAAGCAGCAGACGCACAACGCGTCGCGGCGTCGGGCGGCGCTCCCCGTTGTAGGAGCGGTCTCCCGACCGCGATGCCGAGTGGAAAATCGCGGTAAGGAGACCGCTCCCACAGGCATTGGGTATCGTGACTTTGTGGGAGCGGTCTCCGCGATTGTCGGGATCATCGAAGATCGCGATCAGGAGATCGCTCCCACAGGGCGCATTTACTCGACGCCTCATGACTGGATCTGCCAACTTCATTGGTTGTGACCTTATGGTTTGATTTCCGCTGCAATACCGGCCACTAACGCAGGTTGTGCTAGACGCCTTTTCCCTTCTTGCTGCTGACGAGAGAACCCTCTCCTTTCGAACGCGACGCGCCTGCCTGTTCTGCGCGTTTCATCTCTTTGGCTTCTTTGTCCGATTGCGGGGCGGCGTCCCGGGCAGCTTTTTCAACGTTCGCCGTTTTCGCGAAGTCGCGTGCGTCGTTCTGGTAACGCTTCCCGGCAATATAGTCGCCTTCACCTTGCACGGTCTGGTCTGTTGGCTTCTTGGTCATCGCAATACTCCACAATGGATGGTGGCGAGAAATGTAGGTTGAGGACTCGCAACCCTGATGAGTTGGCGATCAAGCCAATCATCAGGGGCTGGGATAGAACGGATGCGTCTTTAGCGTTTCGCCATGACCTGGCCACGAATTTCGCCACTCGGGTGAGCAGCGGTGTGCACGTTGAAATACCACTTTCCTGCGAGCAGGTCAGCGGCCTGTGCGGCGGTCAGTGTCACTTCACCCGACTGTGGGCTCGTGATTGAACCGGTCAGCGGAATGACCACATCGGCATTCTCGCCAGCGGCAGCGGGGCCGTGAAAGTGCGCTCCAGTCACGGGTCCGGTAAGACCGCTGAATTTCAATTTCCATTTGAGCGCGGTGTGATCTTTATTCAGCGTGGCACGAAGCGTACCTGCGCCTGTCGTGCTGACTGAAGGGACCTCGGATGTTCCTGCGAGGGTGGCTGCGAAGTGCGCCGCATGTGGCGTCGCCGCTTGAATGGCAACACCCCAGAAAACAAATGCAGCAAAGAGGACAGCCTGCGCCGATCTGGTTCGAATGTTCATGGTAAGAAATTCCTTGTCGTGAGGGACGGTTGGCGCCCGTGTTACGGGCTTGGGTTCTGATCGCTGACATTGTTCCGCTCATCGACCATTCGTCTCTGTGCGTTTGCGAACCGAAACTTCCATCGGGGAAATACGATCCTCTTTAGTCGCATCACTTGAGTCGGTGCCAATACAGATCCGGTTGGTCGCACGCGCGCTGGAAGTACTCGCAAAAGGCTTTGCGAAAGTGATTGCGACATGGCGGCATGGATGGCGACATGAGGGTGCCGAAAAGGCCGCGTTGACCACGCTCCGTTTTCTGGAACGCACCGCTCATTTTTATAAGAAATATGGCTTTTCCTTCAGTTTCTGTACAGAAATGGCGGTATCGAACTCCAGGATGAGGAGACTTTATGAGCTTAAGTGATTGTTAATAAAGATAAATACGCCGAGTCATAGAAAATGAAGCAGAGTCGAGACTTTTTCATTTTTATCTCCATTTTTTCTTCATTTTACAGAATGACCGGCGTATAGTTCCTGACATGTCGGGGTAACCAGTCTTCAGGCTGGTGTCGACAGGTAGTTTTTTCGGTGGTCCGCAGTGGAGAGACGATTCACCACACGGGGTCACAGGAGGTTTCAGACGATGCTGCGACAGAGAACGATCAGGAAACCGGTGCACGCGATAGGAATCGGCGTGCACTCGGGCAAAAAGGTCCGTATGACAATGCGCCCTGCCGGGGAGAATACGGGTATTACCTTTGTGCGCACCGACACCGAAGCCCGCGCTTCGGTGCCGGCGCAGGCACAACTCGTGTCTGATACCACTTTGTCCACCAGCATTGCTGCCAATGGTGTGCAGATCGCAACGGTTGAGCATCTCATGTCCGCACTCTGGGGCCTGGGCATCGACAATCTCATCGTCGAGCTATCGGGTGAAGAAGTGCCGATCATGGATGGCAGTGCCGGACCTTTTGTCGATCTGATCAAGACGGTAGGTATCGTCAACCAGGACGCACCGAAGCAGTTCATCCGCATCAAGCGCGAAATCGAAGTGTCACAAGGCGACGCACGGGCTGTGTTGAAACCCTACTACGGGTTTAAGGCGAGCTATACCTTTGTGGCGGACCACAATGTCTACAACCGACATCCGAAGACCGCGTCGCTCAATTTTTCAAACGTCTCGTACTGTGACGAAGTCAGTCGAGCGCGTTCGTTTGGTCTCCTGAAGGAACTGCCTCAGGCCCAGGCGATCAATCGCTGCATGGGTTCAAGCCTGCAGAATGCGGTGGGTATCGATGACGATCAGGTCCTCAACGACGGTGGATTGCGGTATCACGACGAATTCGTGAAGCACAAACTCCTCGACGCGATTGGTGATCTCTACCTGCTCGGACGTCCAGTACTTGGTGAGTTCGAGGGTTACATGTCTGGTCACGCGCTCAACAACAAATTGGCGCACGCACTGTTGCGTTGTGAAGATGCCTGGGAACTGGCGACTTTCGTCGATGCACGTCGCCCGAGTGACCGCGATCCGATCGTCCAGCCGGAAGCTATCGCGTTCTGATCCAAGGAAAGGTTGCACGTGCCGATAAGGACGCTGCACCCCCTTCGTCCTGATCGAAGCATTTCGTCATGGACCGTTACAAAAATCGCGATCAAGAGATCGCTCTAACAGACGTTCGGTATCGTGACTTTGTGGTCTCCTGTGGGAGCGGTCTCCAGACTGCGATTGTTGGGACCATCGAAGATCGCGATCAGGAGATCGCTCCCACAAAGTCATGGAACTAACGGTTCACGATCGCAAGATCGCTCCCACAGGGTGCTCACACGCGCTGTTGCGGACCAGCCAATCGGCATTGACCACTGATCGGACCGTCCAGGGCGCTTTTACTCGCGGACCTTACGGTTTGATTTCTGATGCAACCCCTTCATCCTGATCGAAGCATTTCGTCATGCATGATCATGAGGAAACCGCGTATCGCCACCTCCGCTTCAACGCGTGGCATCAATCCCTGACGCTCCAGTTCCACCGCAATATCCGCCAGTGATCGCTTGCCATCGATTGTGGACATGATCCACGCATGGATTCGTACTGTGGTGGTCTGGGTAACAAATGGCGGCAGCAGCGGGATGGCGGTCTGACTACCAGCCAGCCATTCCGGTAGGCGCCTGATCGTGTCCGGCCTGTTCGATTCCCTGATCTTGCGCGCGCGCCAGGACACCATGAGTTCGTGACGGTGCTGCCGACTGTGTGGCGATTGCAGGTACGGCAGTTCGTCTTCGCGCAGGGTCTCAATCGCAAAACCTGCGGATTCAAGTGCTGCCTCAACCTCGTCCCGCAGCAGGTTCTGCGCGGGTTGCGCATGGTCGAAGGCCAGAGATCCCAGATTTACCCATACACCATCAGGTTGCAATAACGAGTTGATCAGGCTGGCGACCACCGGGAACGGCTGATCGAGTACATCGATCAGCCAGTGGGTGAGTACCACCGGACAGACCTTGCGTTGAATGGGTGGATGCATGGCGTCAGCAACAAGATGCCGCACGTGGCCTGATCCTCCCTCTGCACGCAGTGCATGCCGGATGCAGACATCTTCCGATCGAATCGGCGCCAGGGGGAATTCCACAAACGATCGCGACTGCCCGCTGCACAGTTGGTGCGCGAGTAAAACGAGCAAGGGGTTGCTGTCCAGAGCAACAACTGCTCGGGACTTGCCGAGTTCGAATGCCAGTCGCCCGGCGCCAGAGCCGAGTTGGAGTACTGGTTCTCCTGGTGGCAGTAGTGGTTCCAGCAGCGCAAGCGCAGAGGTGGTTTCGGCGTCACCCCAAGCCCAGTCCCGGACGATATTGGTGGCGTAACTTGACGGCGCGTGGTGAGAGGGCAGACGCGTCTGCAGTGCCAGCAGGGTTTCTCGCGCCGCGCCTCGATCTTCGCCGAGCATTGGCGCAATGATGACTTCCACCGCTTTTAACTGTTGTTCGTAACCGTTGGCCAATCGTTGTAGCCGAACGCGTGCAGGACCAACGGCTGTAGCGGCAGCTTGTTTTGCTCGACCCGCGTTCCGGTTCAGATTCTGTCGTTCCAGTCGCCACCGATTGCGCCAGTCAGCGATGGCGTACTCAGGCTCAGGGAAGAGAAAAGGCACACCACCGATGCTGGGATAGGTGGTCCCGCATGGCTGGCAAGCGAGGTTTACCAGGGGCGCAGAACAACGCGGGCAGGCGATCAATGAGTCGAGTGTTTGCAATCGACGACCTGATACTGATTGACGGTATGGCATGGTAGCAGGCCACTCAAAGCGCGGGTTGCGGTCGGGTGGTTGCCGATGACGAACAACCAGATTCGGGAGGAGGGTTTGGGAAGAGGGTGTGGGAAGAGGTGCCGATTGCCAATCTTCCGGGTTATGCTCCCGTATAACGCGTTTACCGATGTATTGAGGGAGGAAATTGATATGTCCAAAGCAACAGATCATGAAGTGGTATCGATCTATCCGTACTCCGAGGAACAGATTGATGCGCTGATGACCAAGGCGCCGGAATGCGTCCTGATGTGGAGCACGAAGGATCACTGGCCGGTTGGCGTCGTGCATGCTTATGTCTGGGCGAAGGGAAGAGTGTGGCTGACGTTTGCCAACCATCGGCATCGGGCGGCCGCGATCCGTCGTGATCCGCGTGTGTCAGTGACTGTCACCGGGCGAACCAGTACCGATCCAACCTGTCCGAAAGGTGCAGCGACCATGAAGGGTCGCGGCGTGTTTCATGAAGATCGTGAGACCAAGGAATGGTTCTACCGCGCTCTGTCGAAAAAAGGCAACCCAACAGATAGCAAGGCGGAGCAGGCGTTTTATGAACTGCTGGATTCCCCGCTGCGAACTGTTCTTGAGATCGTGCCGGAGAAGTGGATTACCTTCGACGCGGATAAATCCGCGCGCCATCGTGCCGGAACGTTGGCCGATGCAGAGATAGGCCCCCGGCTGACGTCGGATACGCAGCGGCTGGAAGAGGAGAGGAGACGTCGAGGACTCGACAGCTGAACTGGTTCTCAGAATTGAGATGGAGGCGTCTGACAAAAACCGTCAGACGCCGAGTTGTATCGGCAGGGCTTGGCTGACTACTTGCGAAGCGTATCCAGATAACCAGGATCGCGACCATCAGGGTAGGCGTTCACGCGGGCCATGATCGGGCTGTCGCCGGGTTGCAGATTGTCGTGTGCCCGCTTCCAGGTCGCAAAGCTTCCAAGGATATGGACGGGATCGCCGTGAATCTCGGTGAATCCGCCATTCACACTGCGTGTGTCGAAGTACGCGGCGTTGACATCATCGGCCCACAGCTCGCAGGCATTGACGAAGCCAAGGTCGAGCATGCGCTTGCGCGCAACGGCGAAATCATTGACAAGACATCCCACGTGGTGAAAACCCTCTTCACCCTTTTTGTACATGTCCCGGTAGATCGACGGTGTCTCGTCATGTTGCTGGATGAACTGGATCTGGTTGTTGCCAAGATAACCAAATGCATAGGACACATCGGCCTCTTGACGCGTGCCTCGATACTGGAACTTCACCGTCTTGTGGTGTGGTACCAGAACAAATGGACCGGCACCGTAAAGACGATGCCATTTGTGCACCGACTCTTCGATGTCATTCACAAAATAGGCGTGCTGGAAAATTGGCAGTATTGCTGTAGACATTGGACTCCCACCCTTTATTGAAATTGGGTCAAGCCTCCCACGAAAGCCGTCACCGGTAAAGGACGGCTATCCCGCCGCTTCCCTCAGACATCGATGCCCTTGGCCCGCCGAGCGAGAATAGCCTGCGTGTCGAGCTTATAGGCATCGCCTCGCGCAACGATTGCTGCAGCATGCCCGGTGACCACATCGTCCCATCCCGCATGGGGCAGGATGTAGAAGTTCTCGTTGATGATGGCGTCGAAGACGATGCTCGCAAGATCGTCCGGCGATTTTCCAAGCTTGAGTGCATCACCGATCGGTAAACCTGCGCCTTCCGGGTTTTTTTGATTGGCCAGCGCGCCTGGTCGGTTTCGTTCTGCTTCGGCGATTTTCGTATCCACCCAACCAGGACACAGCACGGAAGCGCCGATGTTTGTTTTGGCCGCGCGCAGCCCATGTTGCAGCCCTTCGCTCATCAGCACCACACCATGTTTGCTGACGTTGTAGGGTCCGCCTCCAGGGATGAACGCAGCAATGGATGCGGTATTGACGATATGACCGGGTTCACCGTGCGCCAGCATGTGAGGCACAAAGGTCTGGATGCCGAAGCGCACGCCATGCAGGTTGACGCCCAGTACCCAATCCCAGTCCTGTTCCGGAATTTCCCACACCGGAACGGGTGCGCCGCCATTCACCACGCCGGCATTGTTGAACAGGAGATGGACGTTGCCAAAACGGCTGGTGGCCTCGTGCAGCAGATTTTCGATTGAAGATTTCCGCATGGTGTCAGTAATGACGCCGTGTACGGGTTGCTGTCGATCCTCGAAGTCGTTCACTGCTTTGCTCAGCGCGTCGCGCTCGATATCAGCCAGGACGATATTCATGCCTTCGTTTGAACATCGTCTTGCCAGTGCCAGACCGATGCCGCTGGCTCCACCCGTAATAACCGCCGTCCGACCTTTGAATTCCTTCATCATTTTCCCCCAGAATCAGATTCCCCTGGAACTATATCAGGCTGACCTGAGTTGACGACAAGGCGTAATCGTGGTGGGCCAACCCTGGGGGTGACTGGTCCCAACTCATGCAATCACGGAGAAACCAGGTGTTGGAAACGTACCGCATTGAGCCCATTGGACAGGTATCGGCAATTCGGCCGCACGCAGAAGACGACTATTGGGGTGGAGAGCAGGCAGCCATTACGCTGCTCGACAGCTTTTCGGAAGATGCGCTGCTTGGCCTTGCGAGTTTCAGCCACGTCGAAGTGCTGTTCCTCTTTCATGAAGTCGACCCCAGCAAGGTCGTCAGTGGTGCCCGTCATCCAAGGAACAACACCAGCTGGCCGAAGATCGGTATTTTTGCGCAGCGAGGCAAGAATCGGCCGAACCGGATCGGTTCGACCATCTGCAGGATCGAGAGTGTGGCGGGGCGCACGCTGGTGGTCAGTGAACTGGATGCTATTGATGGCACACCGGTGCTCGATCTCAAACCGGTGATGCAGGAGTTTCTGCCGCGTTGTGAAGTGGTGCAGCCGGCGTGGTCCCGTGAATTGATGAGCCCCTACTGGCTGAGCAAGGAATAGGAGGGTCACTGACGTGCAGTGTTTTGTTGTTGATTCGTTTACCAGTCAGGCGTTCAGGGGCAATCCCGCAGGCGTCTGCCTGACTGAGCGTTTTCCGCCTGACGCGTTCATGCTCTCTGTAGCGGCGGAGCTGAATCTGTCGGAGACAGCATTTGTCTGCCCTCGGTCGGATCACAACGCTTACGAGATCCGTTACTTTTCGCCGAAGATTGAAATTCCACTGTGTGGCCATGCAACGCTCGCAGCGGCACGGGTCATCCATGCTGAAACTGCTGTTTCACAGATCAGCTTTACCACCGGCCACGGCATTCACCTGCCGGTAGAGGTGTCACCGGATTGGGTTCAGATGCAGTTTCCGATCTACTCGACGACACCGTCTTCGGCACCAACAGCGTTGCTCGAAGCGCTGGGCCTTGAGTCGATCGTCAACGCCGTCTACAACGACGAAACCCGAATACTGCTGCTTGAGATTGAAGACTATCGTGAGCTTGCGCGTCTGGCGCCAGACTTTGCGGCGCTGTTGCGCGCCCACGATGCGATCAATGGTGTGCTGGTGACTGCACCGGCTGACGATGGTTTCGACTTTCATTCGCGCTACTTCTGGCCATGGAGTGGAACCAACGAAGATCCGGTCACGGGTGGCACGCATACCTTTCTGGCACCGTACTGGTCAGTTCGTCTGGGCAAGCGGAAATTGCGGTCGTTTCAGTCCTCAGCGCGATCCGGGTCAATGGACCTGGAACTGACTGACCATGGTCTGCTGATCCGCAGCCAGGCCTTGATCACAGTGCGGGGTGAGTTGCTCATCAACCCATGACGGTATCGGCATCGAGAGTTTGTGGGAGCGGTCTCCAGACGATTGTCGGGATCATCGCACATCGCGATCAGGAGATCGCTCCCACAGGGTGCTCGCATGCGCCAACTTCATTGGCAGCTTCTTGAACAAGACGACACACGCCCGCGACCAGGCGTGGTAGTCCTGCTGATCGCTAAACAGGATTGGTGATTGTGCCATTGACGATGGGCTGGAACGCCGTAAGGCTGTCCCACAGGTTACTGGGCAATCCGGTACTGCCGAGTACCGTTGCCAGTTGTGCCTGTTGCCCGTGCAACGCGAGGTAGTTGAGCACGATTGTTTCCGCCAACAGGTTTACCGCGTTGGCAGCGGGCGTTCCTGATGTCTCGACCGAGCCATCGGCGCGCATGTAGCCGATCTGTTGATGCATGGCCTGTCGGGCAGGTGTGCCGCCCATCAACTGTGGTCTTCCACCCGGATTGTAAACGAGGAAGAACGGGGCAGCCGTTTGCTGGTTGTCGCTGGACCACTCGCCTTTGCCACGACCATCGACACTGCTGTCGATGACACCGTTGGAGGATAGCGATCCATCGGATGTCAGGTACAACATTAGAGGTACGCTGCGGATCGCTGCGTACTGAAGACAGGCGCCCATGCATTGACCGGCGCGGAAATCTTTGACCTCGCCCTCTGCGCGGCGACCGCCGTGATAGTCGTAGCCGCCCATTTCGATGGTGCCGGCACCGGCAAAACCGTTGATGACCATCTTCATTACGGAAGCGGTCTTGCGGAACTCGCCGCCCGATTGATTGTTGGCGAGGAACTCTGCGGCGGTGAAGATACCCGCAGCACCGACGATCTCTGGATCACCGGCCGGATCCAGCGTCGAAGGATTGCCGAAGCGATCTGCGAGATCTGCACTCTTGAGGTAACCACAGCGCACCAGATCCTTCAGCACAGCGTCTGAGGTGATGAGATTGCCATCGGTATCAATCGAACCCATTTTTCGGTCGCTGATGCGATAAATCGATTCCATAACCGCAACTGCATCGCGCTGCGACAGCACAGTCGTCAGATCACCGACGTCTACGAGCCCTGTCACGTCGCTCGGCCGATCCACCTTGGTGGGACGGATGGTCAGATCGATCATCGACTGGGGTGCCATCGAGTTACCGCCGGAATCGGTATTCTCGGACCCGATCAGTGTCAGCAATGAACCGTTGGCGCCGGCCTTGGCGATTCCGTACATCGGGTTGTGTGGGTTGTTGCCCGTATCGTTCTCTGAACGGGCCGGAATCACCGCACCAGAAATATTGGCCGCCGTGGCTGGCGTGATCCTGGTTAGCATGCCGCGCAGAAAGGCGCTGTCCGAATGAAACGCCAACCCGAGTTGCTGGTTGATGAAGTCGTTGGTCTGGGACTGCGGATTGACGATGGGAGGCACCATGTCTCCGGGCAGGCCTTGACGCTCATATCCTTCAGTGCTCAGAAAATCGAGTTGACCACCGCGTTGCCCGACCAGGACGTTTGAACCGGCCTGGTTGCTGCCTCCGGCGAGGTCGAAGCAGATGAAGGGAATCTTGCCCGCTCCCTGAGTGGCAATACCACATTGCTGGACTAGTCCGGCGAGGTCTGGGGCCAATGCGGCATGTGCTCGACCGTTCAACGTGATGAGTGAGCCGCCGAGCATCGCGCCACCACCCATGATAAAACCCTGAGCGAGAAACTCCCGTCGGGTTCTCGGCACTCGATGGTCAGCATGACGGAGTGGATCGTCGTACTTGCGGATTCTTTTTCTGATCATGATGTTTTCCTTGGTCCGCTTGATTACTGGACGAGCATCACTGCGCTGCCTAACACGGCAGCACATGCCGCTTTGACGATGCGTACGGTGCGGTCCGATTCACAGGTACCTCCACACGCAGCCAGACCATCAACCAATGAGTTCACTTCATTGGTGACGTCGATGGCAGCGGGTTGCGAACTGAGCCCTGTCCCGACCATCCGGTTGAGCAGTGGATTTATCAGCAGGCTGCGATCGGCAAACGCCGTTGTGACGTTGGCCGAGAACTGCAAGCCCGGGAAATAGGCTGCCCGGGCCGCAGGGTCATCGACCAGCACGCTGCAATAGGCGATGGCGAGTTGTGTCACGCCCATCTGCTGAGAGGAGATGAAACCGCTGAGGTTGGTCGAAACAGGCATGGCCGTTTTCACCAGGTCATAGGTCGTCTTTACCTGCGGATTAACGTGCGAGACCCCCGTCAGCTTCGCCATCGACGCGTTGATCTCGGCAAAGTCGCGAATCCCAACGATTGGATCACGTGGCACATCAGCCGGTGGTGGTGGAGCCACCGGGGTTGCTTCCACGACAACATGCGACGCAGACCCGAGCTGCTCGAAAGTGAGGAAGAACTCATCCAGTGTGACGCCTTTTTCTAGCGGCACCACAGTCCCCAGTCGCGAGATCGGCAGTTGACCATCTGCTGTCGTGTAGGCGCTGTCGCTGAGTGAGACATCAATGTTCTGGAACGCCTGGCCGACGGGCAGCTCCCGTCCATTCAAGCCAATCCGGATGCCTTTCATCTGGATTCCACCTGGTCGGGCGCTGGCATTGAGGATCGTGAAAAACGGCTCGTTGAAGAGGTAACCATAGGAGTCGAACTGGCTGACCTCGAAGACGACGTAGGCGTCCGGAATGTTCACATGCTGGCTGACATTGAAGAGCATGAAGTAGCGCTCGCCAACGCCGGCTTCGAAATTCTGCTGGATCTGGGTGGGTGTGAGCGTTCGACTGTGAATAGCCATCAACCGCACGGTGCCTGCCCATCGATTACTGTTGTCCACTTCGCTGCCAACAGCCAGGGCGAACGTATCGTCCCAGTTGTTCAACAGACCACCGGACACACGATCGACATCGCCCGTGAACTCGCCGTTCACGTAGATCCGGCGACCACTGGCCGGGTTGTAGGTGATGACCACATGTTGCAGAGTCGCCTGCAGATCTTCGTCATCATCATCGGTAGACAGACCCGGTTCGCCAGCCTGATCGGTATCCTCGTTGCGAACGAAGCTGTCGTAGTTGTATTGCGTCTGACCCAGCATAAAGTTGCGGCGCGTCGACGAGCCGGAATAGCTGACGATTCGCGCGGGACCATCCTGGGTAACGTTGGCCGGTGCGTTCCACAGTTCGATGGAAAATTCTCCGGTGCTGCCAATCAGCGTGTCGAGCTTCTTGCTGGCAGTGGTTGATCCTTGCGCCTTGCCGGACATGAACTGCACCCCCCATCCACCCACCCATTGGTAGGTGCCGGACAAGGTGAGATTCAAGGCGGGCTCAACACCACTGGTATCGAAAACGGTGTTGCCACTTCCGGTCTTGAATTCGTAGAGCGCGATGACATTGGTATCGTGTCTTCCACCTGATGATGACACGATGCCGTTGGTCAGCTTGAGTGACTTGCTGGTGACCAGTGCGGGATCGATCTGGGTCAGGGTGATGCCGTTGGCAAGCGTAGTGATGGCAGCCTGCATCGTGTCCGCGTTCGACGCGCAGTTGCTCCAGCAATTGTGGAACTCATTGCGCAGTCGTAACACGAAACGCGAGTTCGCTGGATTGTCCAGATCGATCTTGGACTGTGCCGCCGCATAAGCGATATCAACATCGCCAGAGGCAAAAAATGGCGCCTGAGGAACCGTCGCTGTGTCGTTGTGGCAACCGATACAGTACTGGCGAACCAGCGGGTAGACCGTGGTTGCAAACTGACCGGAGTTGTCGGGAAAGTTCTTGCTGGCGCCGGGGTCAGTAATCGGCGGTGCCGTCAGCTGGACAGTCTTCGCAGGGGCGCCCAGGGCGTCCCCAGCCCAGTTACTGATGTAGTTCTGGATGATGTCGCCACAGGCGTTGGCATCGGACAACCAGCAGTTGTGACCGCCGCGTACCTTGGTGACCAGAATGCTCTGACCCGGATCCTGGAGATTGACCACAGTATTGGCGGCGTCATACGCCAGGTTGATATCGTCTGAGCGGACAAAACGAGGCGATTGACTCGGATTGTGGCAGGTACCGCACCGGTTGTTGGGTACCAGGTTATCCCACACATTGAGCTTGAAGCTCTGTACATCAGCCGTTTGTGGTGCAGGGCCTGTGTAGTTGCTGACGGTTGGCGCAACGGTAACGGGGTTCTGAATGGTCTGCGCGCCACTGCCTCCACCGCAGGCAGAGAGCACGGTGAGCAGGATGAAACCGGTAAGCGTGTAACGGATTGCCAGAATGTTCATCTTAGTCCCCCATGCAATAGGTGGCGGATTCAGCAAATACTCTTCGCAGGTTGTAGCCGCTGGCTTTGAAAGAGCCAGTCATGGTTTCGATCTGCGCTCGATCCGCTGAGTCCTGAGGAGGACGAAGACAAACGTTGGTAAATACTTTTTCGACGTGGCATGCGGCGAAGGCTTCTGTGTTGGCCAGTTCCTGACCGAGCGACTTCGCGCCACTACCTTGCCCAGACAGGCTTTGATCCCAACCCAGCAACGCATTCGCGCCAGCGCGCCAGTAATTGCTCCACTGATCGTTTGCAGTCGTGAATCCGGGCGCGAACGTCGTATCGTTGTTGAAGTACTTGGATTCGACACGAGACCCTGTGGCCGGATCGGTCGTAACGGCGCCGTTGTAGCTGATGGTGCCGGAAACCGCCGAGGGGTCATTGGCACGATCGTACACAAAATCGTAGTACGCGAACCCTTGAGCAAGGGGATCCATGCCCGAGTGGCAGCCGATGCAGTTGTTGAGAAATATGCGGCTGTCACCGCCAGGACTGCGCGAAACGTCCTGACGAATACGATCTGGTGCGCGGGAGGTATCCTGTAGCTGCTCCATGTCGTGGCAGAGATGGTTCATTAGAGTGAACCGGAGCATCGCCCGATTGGTGCCGTCAATGAAAAAGGCGCGTGCCGCCTGACGTGTGGTCATCACACCGGCGGTTGCATCTGCGGGTAGTGGACTCACGCTGGACTGGGTCAAGGCGCGCAGATTCGCCTTCAGATCAGTACCAGTGGTTTCCAGTGCGTCGTGATGGGCGTTGTTGTTCGGATTGTATGCAGGCACGCCATTGCCGGAGCCGATGTACACGACATCGCCAGATAACACGTCTCTGAAGTCTGCGTCGTCCCGGACCAGGCCGATCACGGTAGCCGTGTAATCGTTCAAGGGGACAAAGATGTCGCCATCACGGTTGGTCCAGGGCGCCACATGATTCTTCAGGGTGACGTTGTAGAACTCCGGTGCCTGGGTTGCGAGCAGTGCAGCGCCTAGCTCATCGCCACCGGAAATCAACATCTCCATGGTGTTCAGCGTGGCGGCGCTTGGCGGGACGCCGGTGATACGGTCGTGAATGCGCTTGGCCTGGTCTCGCACTGTTGCCCAGCCAGACGCGGAAGAAACCAGTAGTAGACCAGCCACTACCAGCGCGCTGAAAGGACATTTGGTCCGCTTGCTCGCTTCCCTGCGGCCTTTGCCCTCACCAACCATGGTGAGCGGCGCGGATGCGCTCTTGAACATGTATTCCACTCCTGGTCTTGGCGTGGCGCACTGCTCATTGCGTGGCTCAGCCCGGCTTGCCGTGAAAACCGCATCCGGCGGTATTGATGGAGTCAGCTTCCTGAAAAGGATGTCAGCATTCTGTGAATCAGTTCCGCTTTCTGGTTTCCAGCGCCGGTTTTTCCAATCACGGCTCAAGGCTTGCGCTTGTGACCTGCCTCACGTTTGCACGTAAGCACGTTGTGAAAGAATTTCAGTGAATTGCAGCCACGGGGAACACTCCGTTGAACCGAAGCGTCCTCTACATCCCCTGGCTAGTCCTGTCGTCCATGTTGCTCGCGGGCTGCGGCGGAGGAGGTAACAGCTCGGTTCTCGGTGGCAGTCAGTCGCCTGATCCGGTAGTCGTTGATTTCCCGATTGTCTATGTGAAGCGGCCGCTGCTCGTAGATGAAGACGGAGAGCTGTTACTCACGGAAGTGCGTAACGCTGTCGGTTTCTTCCCGGGTGCCGAGCTGATCGTGCGAGACCGCGCCTCACCGACTGCGAAGGAAACCGTGGTGTCTACGGGATTGTTTCCCAACCAGGCCAACGGAACGCCGGCCAGATTAGACATCAAGGATCTGGATGTTTCGGCGGATGGAAAGCAGCTCGTATTTGCACTGCGAGCACCGGAAATTCCCAATGCAGATCCTGAAGATCAACCCACCTGGAATATCTGGCGCTACGACCATCCTTCTCGTTCTGTTCGCCGTGTGATCACCTCGGACCTTACGGCAGAAGATGGCGATGACATCGCACCTCGTTTCCTGCCGGATGGACGCATCGTTTTTTCGTCGACGCGTCAACGCATCGCCAAGTCCGTTCTGCTCGATGAAGGTAAACCCCAATTTGCCGCACTTGATGAAGATCGCGATCTGCCAGCGCTGTCTTTGCATGTTATGGACGCCGATGGGACCGACATCAGGCAGATCACGTTCAACCAGAGTTCAGATCTTGATCCGGTGGTGATGGCCGATGGACGGATTGTGTTCAGTCGCTGGGACAATGTTGCTGGCATCGATCGGGTCAGTCTGTATCGAACCCGTCCAGATGGTCGTAATACCGAGCTTCTGTATGGCGTGCACAGCCATGACACGGGCCCAGACGGGCAGCTCATTGAATTTGTCGAGAGTGCGGAACTGCCGGATGGTCGGCTGCTGGTTATGCTGCGCCCGCGCACCGAGCAGAGCCGTTTTGGTGTGTTACCCGTGGCGATCGACATCGAGGGATTTGTCGAGAACGATCAACCCATTGCTTCTGCTGCAGGAACGGCAGGACCTGCGCAAGAGCAGGTGTTCGAAGGTGATCTGAACCTCGACGATGACACGCCTGCAAGGCAGGGTCGATACGCGTCTGCCTGGCCGCTGTTTGACGATTCCAATCGGCTGCTGGTGAGCTGGAGTCAGTGTCGGCTGCGTGATACCCGCTCGCCTGTGAACAATCCGATTATTCAGCCGTGCACCGACACCTTGTTGGCCGATACCAATTTTGTTGAAGCCGACCCACTGTACGGTGTGTGGATGCATGACCTGGATACTGATACCGCTCTGCCCATCGTGCCGGGCGTGAATGGATTTGTTTATCAGGATGCCGTGGTCATGGAAGCCAGGGATCCTGCGATAGTGATTCTTGATGGTGTTGCAGGCGGCGATCTGGTATCCGAGAGTGTAGGCGTCGTGCACATCCGCAGTGTCTACGACTTCGCAGGTTTCAGTGCGGTGAATCTGGATGTGATTGCCGATCCGCTGCGCACCCTTGCTGCCAATCGGCCAGCCCGTTTTGTCCGAATTGTCAAAGCGGTATCCATGCCTGACGATGACCTCGTTGATCTGCCCGGAACGGCATTCGGGGCATCGGGCGCTCAACTCATGCGTGAAGTGCTTGGGTATACGCCGGTTGAGCCGGATGGTTCCGTCAAGGTCAAGGTGCCGGCCAACACCGCGTTCTGGGTGGATGTGCTGGATGGCAACGGTCGGCGTGTGACTGCTCGTCACAACAACTGGATGCAGGTGCGTCCCGGCGAGGAGCTTGAATGCAACGGTTGCCATACACCACAAAGTGAACTACCTCATGGTCGCCCGGACGCGGAGGCAGCTTCCGCCAACGATGGCGCCAATGCGAATGGATCGCCTTTTCCAAATACCGTACCCACGCTCTTCGCCGACGCAGGCGAAACCATGGCGGAAACCCGGGCGCGGGTGATGGGTACGCGCGAGCCGACTGTCGATGTCCTCTTTGTCGATGTGTGGACCGATCCCAACGTGCGAGCTCCGGACGCAACGTTTGCATGGAATTACGCAGACTTGCGGACACCGGCGCCAGTCGATGCGGGATGCGCAACCAACTGGCAGGCGAGTTGCCGCATCGTGGTCAACTTCCCGACCATTATCCATCCGTTGTGGGCGTTGGACCGACGGGTTTTTGACACTGATGGTGTGACGCTGGTCCAGGACAACACCTGTACGTCGTGTCATAACGTAGTCGACGCCAACGGCACGGCTATGGTGCCCGCCGCGCAGCTTGATCTGAGCGATGGTCAGTCGGCCGACGAGGCAGATCACCTGAAGAGCTATCGTGAACTACTCTTCAGTGACAACGAGCAGGAAGTTGTGAACGGCGCTGTGCAGGATCGCCTGGTACAGGCTCTGGATGCCCAAGGCAGTCCGCGCTTCCAGCGCGACGGCCAGGGAAACCTCATTCTGGATGGCAACGGCAATGCGATCCCGGTGCTTACGACGGTAAATGTTGCGCAGGTACTGGTTGTCGCTGGAGCCAATGCCAGCCCAAGGTTCTTCGGACGGTTCGCGCCAGGCGGTACGCACGCAGGCCGACTGAGTGGCGCTGAGCTCAAGCTGATCAGCGAATGGATCGATGTGGGTGGCCAGTACTACAACAACCCGTTCGACGTGCCGCAATAACTGGCTCGCCTTCTGTGAGGAAAGGATTGGTGAGGAAAGGACCGGTGAGGAAAGGACTGATCTCGATGATGGGTAGTTGCCGAACACTGCTGTGGATTGCAGGCGCGATGCTGCTGGGCTTCAGCACGTCCGTCCATGCCTGGTTCGAAGACTACACTCCTGAAGTCAAAGTCAGTGATCCTTATCTGGACATGCGCACCGGCCCAGGACGGGGTTACCCGGTGTTCTATGTTGCGGGGCAAGGTGAATCGGTCACGATCCTCAAACGAAAAACCGATTGGTACAAGATTCGTAGCGAACGAGGCAAAGAAGGCTGGGTGCCACTGTCGCAGATGCGCAACACGCTCGATCTGGATGGCGATCAGATCGACTGGAAAAAGGCCGATCGAAGTCAGTTCGTCAATCGGCGCTGGGAGTTCGGTTTTGCTGGCGGTGATCTGGATGGTGCGAGACTGCTGAGCGGGTATATAGGCTATTCGCTGACGCCGAACGTGATGTTGCGGGTTGAAGCCGACAAAATCCTCGGTGATTTTTCCGACGGAGAACTCGCCACAGCCAGCATCGTCATGACCCCGTTTCCCGATTGGTGGGTCTCACCATTCTTTACGGTGGGCACCGGTCTCATTCACGTCAAACCCCACAGCACGGTCGTGCGTTCCGAAGACCGCACCGATGAAATCGCCCATGCCGGACTCGGCGCAAATGTTTATCTCACTGACCGGTTCGTCCTGCGGGTGGAATACAAACGCCACACCGTACTCACGAGTCGCAATGACAACGAAGAGGTTGATCAATGGAAAGCAGGATTCAGCGTATTTTTCTGAGCAGGTCCATCTGCATGATGGACCGCGTATTCACACGCAGCTCGCTGGCTGTGTTGTCACTCTTTTCACTCTTTTCACTGTTGTTGTTTTGCGGCATACCGCTTGCGCAGGCCAAGGACGAAGCTGATATCGAGCCGTTGCCGATTCGCGAAGTCGAGCGGCGGGATATCGACGTTGATCAGATTGACACCGAGAATTTCGAGCTGGGTGTGACTGTCGGCCTGCTGGATGTTGAGGACTTTGGCAGTCATGCGTACACCGGCATCCGAGCGGCCTACCACATCACCGAAGACTTCTTTGTGGAAGGCACCTATGGAACTTCCAAACTTGGACAGACGAGCTTTGAGAGACTCAGCGGTGGTGCACGACTGCTCACCAACAAAGAGCGGGATCTGACTTACTACAACGCTGCCATTGGCTGGAATGTCCTGCCTGGCGAGTCGTTTGTCGGCAGTCGGTTGGCATTCAAGAGTTCCCTCTATCTGCTGGTTGGCGCTGGCGCGACCAAATTCGGTGGTGATGATGTATTTACCATCAACGCCGGTGTGGGTTATCGGCTGGTGATGCTCGATTGGCTGGCCTTGCATGTCACCGCACGCGATCACATGTGGGAGTCGGATCTGCTTGGAGAGTCTGATAACAAACATAACATCGAAGTCATCGGTGGCGTGACGGTGTTCTTTTAATGCGCTTTTTTACCGTGCTGCGCAAAATTTCGATCTGCAGTCTGCTGCCTGTGCTGCTCTCTGGCTGTGGAACCATTGAACCCTGGGTGAGTCCCTTTGAACGCAACAATCTGGCGGACCCGATCATGAGTTTTAGTCGGGCACCGGTTTCTGAAGGTTATCTGCATCACGTCTACCAGGCGCGTGAAGGGGCGCGTGGTGCAGAAGGTGGTTCCGGAGGAGGTTGCGGATGCAATTGAACACCATGCTTCTGAACACCATGCTTCGCGGTTTGGCGCTGGCTGGCTGCCTGATACTGCCGCTGGCAACACAGGCTGCGGTATTGCCTGAAGATCGTGCTGATGTGATGTACCACGGTTATAACGGTGGTGGCTTGCAGGTTGATGGCCCTTCTGTGCTGGTTCGAAAGGCCTACAAGGACAAGGTGTCGGTCTGGGCGAATTATTATGTCGACATGATCACCAGTGCGTCTATCGACGTGGTGACCACAGCCAGTGAGTACACTGAACAGCGGGACGAGCAGAGCGTTGGTGTCGACTACCTGACTGGAAAGACGTTCATGGGTTTGTCGTATACCACTTCCGAAGAATCTGACTATTCGGCGGACTCCGTTCGTTTTGGAATCAGCCAGGACTTTTTTGGCGATTTGACGACGATCGGCGTTTCGTACGCACGTGGGCGCGACGAAGTACGACGCAACGGGGATGCGGCTTTTGCGGAGCAGACAGATCGACAGACCTATCGGGTTGACCTTACCCAGATACTGACCCGCAGTTTGATATTCAGTCTGAATTACGAGGGCATCACCGACGAAGGCTTCCTCAACAACCCCTATCGACAGGTGCGTTTTGTCGATCCGCGTGAAGCCCGTGGTTACGCCTATCAATCTGAGCTGTACCCGGATACCAAGACCAGCAGCGCTTTCGCGGTGCGAGGCATGTTCTACCTGCCGTGGCGAGCGTCACTGCGCGCGGAATACCGGAACTACAGCGACAGCTGGGGTGTCAGCGCCTGGAATGTCGAGGTTGGTTACGTTCATCCCTTCGACTTCGGGCTGACGCTGGAAGCCCGCTATCGCTACTACGACCAGACTTCAGCAGATTTCTATAGCGACCTCTTTCCGTTTGCGAATTCGCAGAATTTCCTGGCCCGCGACAAGGAACTGGCGTCTTTCGCCAACCACTCGGTTGGCGGTGGCGCGACCTACAGCTTCAACACGCCCTGGTTGCCGTTTGTCGAACGTGGCTCGGTGAATCTGTTTGTGGATTACATGTCCTTCGACTATGAGGATTTCCGCGATGCTCGGGTGAATGGGCTTGCGGCAGGTACGGAGCCGTTGTATTCATTCGATAGTCTGGTGTTGCGCGCGTTTGTGTCGCTCTATTTCTGAGGTAACCACTCTTGTAGGAGCGGTCTCCGACCGCGATTGTTGGGGACCTCAAAGATCGCGATCAGGAGATCGCTCCCACAAAAGACTGGTGTAGCCGCATTGTAGGAGCGGTCTCCGACCGCGATTCATATCGGGGTCAGGAGACCCCTCCCACAATCACGAGACCCCTCCCACAATCTCGAGACCCCTCCCAATATTAGGAGGCCTCACCCACACAAAGGACCGACCTCTGCTACCGGAGAATCGAACCCAAAATTCCCCGCACGATCTTGCTGCCCAACGACCGACCAATGCTGCTCGCCGCGCTCTTGAGAAACGCTTCACCTGCCGACTGACGCCTGGACTGGCCACGGTCTTCGCGACGCGCTTCACGTTCCGCTGCCGCCTCTTCTTTTTCGCGTGCCTTGCGCTCGGCCTCTTCTTGTTTGCGAGCCATCGCCGCATCCTTTTCGCGCTGCGTGGCGGCCGCCGCTTCGGCATGTCTGGTCTGTACACCTTGTGCGCGCGCGTTAAGGATTTCGTGTGCACTTTCCCGATCCACGCCTTGCTCATAACGACCGGCGAGAGGGGAGTCCTGTAGACGCTGTTTGCGCTCTTCGTCAGTCAGTGGGCCGATGCGTGATTCTGGTGGGGCGATGGTAACGGGTAGTGCGGTTGACGGCGTGCCCTTTTCGTCGAGGGTCGAGACCAATGCTTCACCCACACCCATGGAGGTCAGGATGGCGGCGATATCGAGCTTGTTGTCATTGCGAAATCCCGCAGCCACCCCACGCAGCGACGCCTGATCCTTCGGTGTGAAGGCGCGCAGCGCATGCTGAACCTTGAGCCCCAATTGGCCCAACACGTTGTCCGGCACGTCGGTGGGACTTTGTGTCACCAGATAAACACCAACCCCTTTCGAACGAATGAGTCGAAATACGGTCTCGATCTTGTCCAGCAGCGGCTTTGGCATGCCGGAGAAGAGCAGATGTGCCTCGTCAAAAAACAGCACGATCTTGGGTCGGTCGAGGTCGCCCGCTTCGGGCAGCTCTTCGAAGAGTTCAGAAAGCAGCCAGAGCAGAAATGCCGCGTAGAGCTTTGGCGAATCGCGCAGCAGTCGGTCGGAATCCAGCAGACTGATGACACCGTTGCCGGAAAAATCCTTGCGCATGAGATCTTTCAGATCGAGCGCCGGTTCACCAAAAAAATGTTCCGCTCCCTGTTCCTGCAGAACCAGCAGCCGGCGCTGGATGGCACCCACCGAAGCAGCGGTGATGTTGCCGTACGTGGTACGCAGTTCGTCGGCGTTTTCACTCATCCAGCCGAGCAGTGAACGCAGGTCCTTGAGATCAAGCAGCAACATGCCTTCGTCATCGGCAATCGCGAAACACGCATAGAGGACGCCTGATTGGGTTTCGTTCAGCTCGAGCAGTGCGGTGAGGATGTGTGGTCCCATTTCCGAAATGGTGGTCCGCACCGGATGACCCCGTTCACCGAAGATGTCCCAGAACACCGTCGGGCTGCCACGCTGGGTATGTTCGGGGATCGCACACAGAGCCTTGCGACGATCAACCTCCTTGTGCGGTTTGCCAGGCGCCGCGATGCCCGAAAGGTCACCTTTGACGTCGGCCGCGAAGACCGGTACCCCGGCCCTGGAAAAAGCCTCGGCCAGAATCTGCAGCGTCACCGTTTTGCCCGTACCCGTAGCCCCGGTAATCAGGCCGTGGCGATTGCTCATCCGTGTCAGTTGCACAGCCTGCAGCTTGCCGTCCCCGCCAATGATCAGCCTGTCCATCGGATAACCCTGAAATCGAATTGTCGCGGGATGATAAGACATCCCTATAATGCCGCGCCATGAAAGTACGAACCCGCATAGCTCCATCTCCGACGGGTGATCCGCACGTCGGCACCGCCTACATCGCACTGTTCAACTGGGCGTTTGCCAGGAAGCATGGTGGCGAGTTCATTCTGCGGCTGGAAGATACCGACGCCGCGCGCAGTACCAGGGCGTCTGAGGACAAGATCTTCTCGGCATTACGCTGGCTCGGTATCAACTGGACCGAAGGGCCGGATGTCAGCGGGCCACACGGCGCCTACCGTCAGAGCGAGCGATTGCCCATCTATCGCCAACACCTGGATCGACTGGTCAGTGCTGGGCATGCGTTTCCCTGTTTCTGCACCAGCGAGCGACTGGACATCATGCGCGGGGCGCAGCGGGCCCTCGGCGAAACCACCCGCTACGACGGGTTATGCCTGACGTTACCTGCGACTGAAATCCAGTCGCGCCTGGCCGCTGGTGAACGCCATGTGATTCGCCTGCGGGTGCCGCACGAAGGTGTCTGCCAGTTTGATGACTTGTTGCGCGGAACGATCGAGATTCCGTGGTCGCAGGTGGACATGCAGGTGTTGATGAAGGCGGATGGATTTCCGACCTATCACCTCGCGGTGGTGGTCGATGATCACCTGATGGAAATCAGCCACGTACTGCGCGGTGAGGAGTGGATCAACTCCGTGCCCAAGCACCAGTTGCTGTATCGCTATTTCGGTTGGGACATGCCGGCGCACGCGCATCTGCCGTTGTTGCGTAATCCCGATCACAGCAAGCTGTCCAAACGCAAGAATCCGACCAGTATCAACTACTACCGCGACATCGGTATCCTGCCGGAGGCGCTGCTCAATTATCTGGGCATGATGGGTTGGTCGATGCCGGATGAGCGGGAGATATTTTCCGCGCAGGAGATGGCCGAGCACTTCGATCTGCAGCGGATATCCCTCGGCGGACCAGTGTTCGATCTGGCCAAGCTCTCGTGGCTCAACGGGCAGTACCTGCGCGCGTTGTCAGCCGATTCGTTCGCCGATCGTATCGCTGGATGGATGCTCAACCGTGAGCGTCTGGCGGCGCTCATTCCACTGGTTCATCAGCGCACCGGCAGGATGGCGGATCTGGTTCAGCAGATCGATTATCTGCTCGGTGATCGGCAGTGTCCTGATGCAGCCCGCTTCGAGTCCATCGTTTTAGAATCGAACAGGGCACCCGCACTGCAGATCATCGACCACACACTGCGTTCCCTCGAAGCGTTGCCGGACTGGGAGCGGGAAACCCTCTTCAATGCCTGCAAGGCGCTGGCCGACCACCTCGGTCTGAAGATGAAGGATTTCATGCAGCCGCTGTTTCTTGCCATCAGTGGGCGCGAGGTTGCTCTGCCACTGTTCGATTCCATGGTGTTCCTGGGATCCGATGTCACCCGCGTTCGTTTGCGCGAGGCGCTCGATGTGATCGGCGTCTCAAAGAAGGTGCTGAAGCAGATGGAAAAGAACTACGCCGCATTTCTTGTCACATTGGGTCAGTAGATTGTCGCCACGTGCGGTGGTGCTGATCTTCAGCAAGCCGCCGATCATCAAAAGGGGCAAGCTGATCGTGACCAGTCTCGAGTGGTTGACCGTACTACTGATGTTGTCCCTGGGCGGCATTGGCCTGTGGTACGCCAGAGAGCAGGCGTCGATGCGAACACGCAAGAAATTCCAGCAGGAGTAGCACCTGATTCAATAGGCGATCAGCCCAGCGCTTCGTCCAACCCGTATTGCACCATTCGCGCCTGAAACTCGGCGACGTTGTGCGAGAGGATGAAGATGTCGTGGGTTTCTCCCTCCGGATCACGCACGTGGTCTCTCAGCAACGCTTCGGTAATGAAACCGAGATCCTGAAACACCGCAATGGCGCCTTTCTGATCCGCCGTCATGTGCGCTGTGAGCTTTTCCAGATTGCGGGCAACCGCCATCAGAAAGCTCTCCTGAATGAGCGTCCGACCCAGGCCGAACTCACGCACTGCAGGCGACAGCAGGACACGCAGTTCACCGACATGTGGTGACCAGGAATGCGGGTCGGTGACGACTGCAGAAAAACCGACGATGCCCTGCTCGCTGGAAATCACCAGACTTGCGATTTCGCCGCTGCGCAGCTGATCCATCCACGCGGCCATGACCCGCGGTTCACTGATGTCTCTGGGCAGGAACAACAGATCGTGTGCGGGCAACGTCTGGCTGAGCCCCAGGGCCTCATCCGCGTCGGTCGGTTGCATGAGACGAATCGTGAAAGTGCCATGCTCATTGGTGAAAGACCTGGGATAGCGGGCAGCAAACTCCTCGGTCATAGCTCCTCCTTCATACACTGCGCTCCGCGAGCCAAGTCTCGAGTTGTGGCCACATGCGTTTGACAGCGTTGGGCCCGGCAATGAGGCTGACATGGCCACCCTTGAGCAGCAGTTCGCGTTTGTCTGTCGAGCCCACTTTTTCGATCAATGGCTTGACCGAGTCATACGGCGCCAGGTGATCATGCTCAGCGCAGACACTCAGTACGGGAACGCGAATGTTCGCAAGATCAGCAGATTTTCCGTCGATGACCAGGGTGCCGTTGACCAGCTTGTTTTCCCAGAGCAGTTCCTTGGTCATCTGGCGTACGTATGCACCGGCCAGTGGCAACGTCTCGTTACCCCAGCGTTCGAACGCGCGGAATGACTTCACGAAATCATCGTTCCACATCTGTTCCCAGACACGCAGCTGCCCGGCTACCCGTTGGGCAGGGCGCTGCATCTCGAAGCTCTGTGTGATGAAATCGGCCGGGACGATGCCGAGGGTGTCGACCATACGATCGACATCAAAATAACGGGGATCCTGCCAGACCCGAATCAACCCCATGTGATGCCAGTCGATGGGTGTGGTCAGGCAGGCCAGATTCTTCAGTGAACCGTTGGGGTGAGTTGCCGCATAGATACAGGACAGCACACCACCCATGCAGTAACCGACAATCGAGACATCCGGCTCGCCAGTCAGTTCAGCGACGCGTCGGATGCAGGCCGGGATGAAGTCCTGGGTATAGTCGGAGAGATCGAGATTTCGTTCGAACTGTTGCGGTGCTTCCCAATCCAGTACAAAGACGTCGAAACCCCGCTTGAGCAGATATTCGACCATACTCTGGCCCGGAGCTAAGTCAAACACATAGGCCTTGTTGGTGGTGGCCATCACCAGCAGCACCGGCACGCGATAGATTTCATCGGCCTGCGGGTGGTAGTGGTACAGACGTAGTGTCCCGCGTTCGAGCACCACGTCCTTCGGTGTAAGTCCGACGGCGACGGCGGGCGCGCGGATGAACTCAAGACCTTTTGTGTTGCGCGCGATGGTCCGCTCGACCATGCGATTCACCTGTGCCGCTATGGATGCATCGAATTCGGCCATGTTCAGATCCCTCCGGCAGGTATGGGGGGTTTTTTGGTTCGCGGTGGACCCTTGCGTGGTGCAGTGGGGGGCGCGTTACTGAGCATGGAGGAGAGCATCTCTTCGATTCTGGCCAGTCGCCGATCTACGCTCTGTACACTTTCCGCCACTTTGACGAGATCTTCCCGGCTTGGCATGTTGACGTTCTCCAGGCTCTTGCCCATGAATTCCTGGAACGTCTTGCGCAGCGCGAGCTGTGCATCCTGCGCCTGGTTCATGCCACGGCTGAAAGACTCCGTGCCCATGAACTGGTTCGCAAAGGAGTCGAAGTTGCGCTCCCACTGCGTCACCATTTCCCGATAGCTTTCATCGAGATTCTTTGCAGGCTTGTCCGCTGTTTTTCCTTGGGGCTTGTCGCTCATGTTGGCTCCAGGCTGGTGATCGTCCAAGTGTGCGCCATTCTAATGACACGCGCGTTGCCGAAGATAGGCGCTTCACTAACCTTGATTCGACAATCTTCGGTAAAGCTGCAGGCTCACAACCCATCTCAGCGTCGCGCAGACCTCTCCGCTGCCGGAGCGGTCTCCTCGTGGGAGCGGTCTCCTGACCGCGATTGTCGGGATCATCGAAGATCGCGATCGCAAGATCCCACAGTGCGCTTGGCAACACGTATCAAATGGCCGTCATACCTGCATCGACCGTGAACTCGGCACCGGTCACATAGTTCGATTCGTCCGATGACAGATAGAGGATGCAGTTGGCGATGTCATCCGGCTGACCCACGCGACCGAGCGGAATCCGTGAAGGACCCGCCTCGGGCACCGCAGCCCCGCGTCCGGCTACGGCTGCCGCCTGCATGTTGGTCCAGATCACCCCGGGGTGTACGGAGTTGCATCGAATGTTGTCCGGGCCACCTTCCACGGCAATACACTTGGTCATCAGACGCACGCCACCCTTGGAAGCGCTGTAGGCGCCACAGGTAGCCATCCCTACCAGCCCAGCGACGGAGGAGAGGTTGACGATGGATCCACCGCCGTTCTTTTTCATCTGCTCCATGCCGTACTTGCTACCCAGGAACACACTGGTCAGGTTGACTTCGATCTGCCGATTGAAGTCGGCCAGGGTCAGGTCAGCCATGGTCTTGAGCACGGCGATACCGGCGTTGTTGACGAGGACATCCAGCCGCCCGAACTTGGCGACGGTGGTGGCGATCACCTCGATCCAGCGAGCCTCATTGGTGACGTCCTGAACCAGGGCGATCGCCGTACCGCCCGCTTCGCGAATCGTGGCGGCGGTCTGCTCGGCACCTTCCAGGTTGACATCGGTCACCACGACTTTTGCGCCTTCCCGTCCAAGCGCCAGGGCGGTGGAGCGCCCGAGCCCCGGATTGGATGCACCGCCAGTGACGATGCTGACCTTGCCTGCTACTCGACCCATGTGAACTCCCTCGATATTGTTGGTGGCTCATCATAGATCGGACGATGCGCTTCATGAAATTCGGTATTCACGCAGGTCCTCAGAACCTCACCATGGACGAGTTGATTCGCCTGTGGAAAACCGCTGACAACAACGGCTTCCATTGGGTATCGGTCTGGGATCACTTTTACGCCAATCCGCTGCATGTCGAAGGGAGCGACCGGGGGCGGGACAATCCCTGTTTCGAAGCAGTCTCGACCATGGCGGGACTGGCCGCCCACACCAAAAATGTGCGTGTCGGCTGTCTGGTGTTCTGCGCGTTGTTCCGTACCCCGGGCATGCTCGCCAAAGCAGCGGTGACCATCGATCACCTGTCCCAGGGGCGCGCAGAGATCGGCATCGGTGCCGGCTGGTTCGAAGAAGAGTTTCGCGAGTTCGGTTATGGCTTTCCGCCGCTGGGCCAGCGGCTCGACCAGCTCGAAGAAGCGTTGACCATCATTCGTTCGCTCTGGCGAGATGACGTTACCCATTTCAAAGGCGATTACTACGATGTGCAGGGTGCGGTCTGCGCGCCGAAACCGTACAACCCAAAGATGAAAATCTGGATTGGCGGCACCGGTCGTTCGCGTACACCAAAGATCGCTGCGAAATTTGCTGACGGTTTCAATCTGCCGTACATCCCACCCAAAGCTGCCGCGACCCGACTCGCAGTAATGCGTGCGGAGTGCGAGCGGATCGGGCGAGATCCAGCGGAAATCGAAACCAGCGTCAACCTTGGTTTCTATCTTGGCGATCGCAAACCCGAGATGAATCCTGAAGGTTGCATCTCAGGTTCCGTGCAGCAGGCGATCGACAAGATTGGTCAGTATCAGGACTTGGGTATTGAAGGTGTGAACATCGCGTTTCGTCCGCCGGTTGATTGGGAGGGACTGCAGCGCTATATCGAAGAGGTGATGCCGCGGTTCAGGTAGTCCCGGCGGAATGTTCGTGCACAGTCGTGATACAAAGCGCAAGTGAGAGCTTTGGAAGTTCGATGAGCAAGCGAGGTGCCATCGGTCAGTCTGCAGACTTCTGGTGGATTGCAACGAGTTCACGAAGCGCACGATTAACCTTAATTGGACAAAAAATACCCAACCAAAAATGCTGCGCGGGGGTATTTAAGAGCTTCGGAACGATAGCCAATGAAGTTGGCAGATTCAGTAATGAGACGTCGAGTAAAAGCGCCCTGTGGGAGCGATCTCCCGATCGCGATTGTCGGTGTCATCGAAGATCGCGATCAGGAGATCGCTCCCACAACTTTTCCAGATCGGGAGATCTCCCAGATCGCGATCAAGAGATCCCGCACAGACATGGGGTATCGCGACTTTGTGGTCTCTTGTCGGCGGGAGCGGTCTCCTGACTGCGATTGTTGGGATCATCGAAGATCGCGATCAGGAGATCGCTCCCACAACGTCATGGAACCAACGGTTCGCGATCGGGAGATTACCGAAGCTACGAGGAAAGCTACGAGGACACACCCCGTTTGACACCTCAAGTTGTCTCGAACAGCCTCAGTTATCAAGCTCCGATCGGATCAGTGAGAGCACCGCCGATACAGTAGCGCGATTGGGGGTCCCGAGCTTGCTGGCGTCGGCTGCCTCGATAGTGGCGAGTTTGGCAGTGCGAATGATCGACGGGACGGGTAGGCCCGCCATGGGCAAATTGTCTATCGGCAGATCTCCAGCCCAGCCACGGTTTTCCGCACTGGTAATCATCACGACCCACAGCAGACCATGCCTCTCCTCGATTCCACCCCTGGATACCACCAGCGCGGGCCGATGTTGGCGCGTCGCGCGATCTGTGTAGGGGAATGGGACCCTGATTACCTCGCCTTGGCTAAAGTCCGGCATAACCATTCCGGTCTGCTTCGGAGTTCCATTCCTCAAAAGTCCGAAAGGGATCATCAACCAGTGTTTTTCCGACCCTGGTCAGAATGACCCGGTTTATTTCGATCTCATAGGCGATCTCATCCCCTTTCTGTAGGTTGAGCGCTGCGCGCACGGGTTGCGGGATAGTGGTCTGTGCTTTTGTCGTGAGCTTGCTCTTGATCATGTTGCTGGCCTCTTTCGGACATCCACAATGTAGGGACGATCCTTACTCTTGGCAAATCCGCGCTGTGATCCGGGTATTCGTCAAAAACCTGTATGGTGTGTTCGAATTGGCTAAATCAGAGATGTCCACGCCAGTCTTGGCGGCAGTCGAAGTTGCGTCCCGTTCGGCCAGCGGGGTGATTTCCGGCCAAGCTGCAGTTCCGATTGCGACACCGGCTCGTTCCTGCAGAACCGTAAGATCAGAAAGCAGCGATTACAATGGTCCAGTGTGATAAAAACAGGTTTCGATCTTGCCATGTGGGTAAACCACCACACCGCATACGCCACCAGACTGAAGGTGTAGGTAACGATCCGATTGGATGGTGATGTGATCGAGTACTTCAAGGCACTCTCTGAGGAAACAGGCATTCCCTCCAAGAGCCTGATCAATCTTCATCTGCGCGATTGTGTTGCCACGAATCGGCGACCCGATTTGTCGTGGCACAAACACGTTGCTTCCTCGGGGCTTGTCGGACTCAGCCCGATAGGCGCTTCGTCTGCGGACGGATCACCGACTACCTGAAACAAAACGGACGTCAACCTCATCTTCGTGACGCACCCACTCACCGCGAGTGGTCTGATACGGCACGAACAATGCGCAGTGTGGGCGCCCCTCGGGAATCCGGTTGGTGGCATGCGATGCTTCGAGGGTTATCGTCTGCTTCTCGCCTGCAGCGAGGTTGATCGCTGGGATGCGCACCGGGCTGAGGTCCCAGCGTCCGTCGGGTGAGGTGCAGGTGAGGTGGACGCTGATGGCGCGTTTCGATGCGTTGTGCAATGGCAGTTCGACCTGCCAACGTCGTTTGCCAGTCTTTCTGGCCTTGACCCAATCCGGCAGCAGACCTTCTGCAAGACTGAAATTATCGTAGTTGTCGATGGGAGCGACGATATCTTCCGGCAACACGGAGCCGGCCTTGATTGGCGCTAGCCGGACTTCGCCATCCCGCACGCTGACATGCAACAAATGGTCGAAGGAACCGGTTGCCGCAAGCACGGTGCCGGAATTGGCGGCGGCATTGGTCATCACATAGCGGATGCCATCGGTTTGCCGAAAGTGATAGTGATGATGATGCCCGTAGATGACAAACTTGACACCATGCTGACGAAACAAGTCGTGCATGGCCTGCGCGTTGGTCAGCAGATCCGGTGGTCGATGCATGAACACAAACGTGTGTGTCTGTTTGTTGTCAGCGAGCACCTTGTTCAGCCACTGCAGTTGCTGCCCCACGATCGAACGATCTTCGCCCACCTGATCTGAATTGAGCACGATGAAGCGGGCGTTTTCGTAGGTAAAGGTGAAAAACAGATCACCCCAATATTCCCGGTAAATTGCCGTTGCCGTAGGTGAGGGCAGTTTTGTTGCGTCGTAGACATCGTGATTCCCCGGTACCGGCACAAACGGGATCGGTCCGAGGGTCGCGATCTGATTGCGGAATCTCTTCCATTCGTCGTGTAGTGCTGGCGTATCCGGCAGATAACCTTCGATCATGTCGCCAACCTGCACGACAAAGGCCGGCTGCAACCGGCTGACTTCGTCGATGATGCGATTGAAGCCGGCAGCATCGTGAAACTGACTGTCGCCAAGTACGATGAAGTGAAACTCGTTTTTGGCATCGGTTACTTCAACGGCCTGCAGCGGCAGACTCGCCGCAGCGAGCAGGCCGGTTATGAACATCTCCCAGGTTTTCATTGAATTTCGACCCTTGATTCCACCGGTCAGCCCATACCGTGGGTAAGCGGCTCGCGCAACAATGACAGCAGTTCGTCGGCGTCGAGTCGTGCGCTGTTGTCTGCCCCTTCCAGCAATCGTTGTGCGAGATCGCGCTTGCGATGGTGCAGGGCGACGATCTGCTCCTCGATCGTGCCTCGAGCCACCAGCCGATAAATCGTCACTGGACGAGTCTGGCCAATACGATGGGCACGATCCGATGCCTGATCCTCGGCCGCAGGGTTCCACCACGGATCCATATGGATGACATAGTCAGCGGCTGTGAGGTTGAGCCCCATGCCGCCTGCTTTCAGGGAAATCAGGAACACATCGCCCGTGCCGGCCTGAAACGCGTTGATGCGTTCGGTACGTTGTAACCGAGGCGTTTGCCCATCCAGATACTGGTAACTGATATCGGCACTGACCAGTCGTTCTTCGATGAGCCGCAAGTGTTTGACGAACTGGGAAAACACCAGCACCTTGTGCCGGTTCTGCAGCAATTCTTCCAGCAACTCCATGAACTCGGTCAGTTTGGCACTGTCGCGGATGCCGGTATCCTGAACCAGACGGGGATGACAACAAGCCAGACGCAATCGCGTGAGATGCGCGAGCACCTGAAACTGCTTTTGCCCCTCGCTGATTTCCCCAAGGCCTTCCAGATCCGCCACGGCCTGCCGACGCAGGGCTTCATAAAACAGCGCTTCGTCCGGGGTCAGTGTGACTGAGCGGGTGATTTCCGTGCGTGATGGCAGGTCATCGAGCACTTCTGTTTTGGTCCGACGCAGCACAAAGGGCTGGATCAATCGCGCCAGTCTCTGTCGAGCGTCTGGATCGTTGTCGCGCTCGATGGGCAGCGCATGCACTTCGCGAAACTCTGCCGCTGAACCGAGCATGCCCGGGTTGAGAAAACTGAACAGCGAAAAGAGGTCCATGAGATTGTTCTGGACGGGGGTGCCCGTGGTCGCCAGACGGAACCCGGCATCCAGCGCCCGGACCGCCTGCGCCCGCTTGGTGGCTGCGTTCTTGATCGCCTGGGCTTCATCGATGACTGCGCTGTGAAAATGGGTGGCTGCGATGGATTCGATATCGTTCTGCAACAATCCGTAAGTGACCATCAACACATCGAATGGCCCGAGTGTCGTGAGCATCGACTGCCGTTCACTCGGGCTGCCACCGTAGATCAGGAGATTCAGTGTTGGCGCAAATCGTCGCGCTTCGTCGATCCAGTTGTCGACCAGCGAGGTGGGTACAACCACCACTGCCGAACCTTGCGGGGCACGGATCAGCAAGAGACCCAGTGTCTGCAAGGTTTTGCCGAGCCCCATGTCGTCGGCCAGACAGGCACCGACGCCCCAATGGGCAAGCCTCGCCAGCCAGTGAATGCCATCCTGCTGATAAGGTCGCAGCTCTGCCTGCAGCGTGGCTGGAATGGTGGGTGTGTACTGCCGTGCATCCTGCAGTCGCACCAGTTGTTGTTGCCAGGCGTCATCGGCCTCGATGTTGATGTCGTCGAGCATGTTCTCGAGCGCAGACGCCGCCAGTGGATGCAGGCGCAGGGCCTTGCCCCCCCCATGAGAGGTGCCACCGTGCGAGACACCGCGCAAGGTTTCGAGCTGTCTGCGAAAACTGTCGGTGAGGGCCACAAACTCGCCATCACCCAGTGGTAGAAAGCGGGAGCGCGGTCGCTCATCAAGCAGCGCCATGAGTCGCATCAGTCCCAGCGTGCGCTCTTCGTCGATCTTCAGTTCACCCGAGGCACTGAACCACTCCTTGCCCGACTTGATGACCAGATTCATGGAACTGGATCCCGAGCGGGCCACCAGCTTGTATTTTTCCCCGCTCGGCCACAGACAACGTGCGCCGGCTTCGTGCAGTTGGTCCAGCAGCTCAAGGCAGTCGTCAGCGGTTTCCAGTTCGCCGCGAAAGCGTGGTGCGCCGGCGATGGAGAGTTGCGGGCAGCGTGCCAGCAATTCAGTGGCCGCCAGCTTTTCACCCTTCAGATCTCGTCTGGCCTGCAGAGGTTGATCGGCAACGTGTGTTATCACCAGTTCGCCGCCACCACCGGGATCAAATTGCATCCCCGCGTCCGTAATCGGTTGAACCAGCAATCGAACCGACAGGCCATCGCCAGTCGGTGTCAGCTGTACCCAGGGCAGCGGGTCAGCTTCAACCTGCAGCGCGCTGGCGGTGGTGCCTGACAAACCACCATGCACGCGGATCTCTCCCGCCAGTTCGCTGACCACTTCCAGCAGGCGCGCGCGCGCACTGGACGGCAGCGACAGACCGCGCGGCGGAATGATCTGGCACAGTGCCTTGACACTCTCGTTGAGGTGCATGACGTCGACCCGGGTGTCACCCAGTCGCCAGCTCACCTGATACGCACCATCGGCTTCGGGATAGGGTGTCAGGCAAGCGTTGAGAACGCCATTGTCGCGTTCGTCGATGACCAGTTCAGGCTCAACGCTAACGACGGTGAGTGGCTGTCCGTTGGTATCAAAGACTGCCGGATGTCCGGCCAGCGCCAGGATGCTCTTGTCAGGCACGAAGTACTCGATTAGACCACGCCATCCGTAGGCGGTGCTCGAAATGCCGTCTGCAACCTCTTTGTCCTGGTCACTCAACCAGTCGAGCGACGCGCCGGTTTCTTTCAGCTTCTTGAGCGAAATCGCGCGCCCCTTGGTCCAGCCGGTTTTCTTTAACTGCTGTTCGCGGGCATCGACCTGGAGTCGATCGAAGTGTGGGTCGGAAATGATCCACGCCAGTCGTCGTTCGACGTCCTTGGTTGGCGCCACTTTCGCTTTCTTGTCACGCAGATTCAACGCCAGTTGTTCGAGCGCGTTCAGTCCGTGCTCCCAGACTTCAACGACGGGGATCGCTGAAATCAGTGACTGGGTACCCAGCGCTGCATGCGCGCCGTGGCGTCCGGATGTGCCTGATGCAGCTTGCAGAACCTGGCTCGCCTCGGCGGCCACCCAGAAAAACCCGGCCGCCTTGGCGCGCTCGATCATGGCTTGCAACCGGTCGAGCAGGGGGCGATTGGTGGGTAGTGCGGTGGCGTCGGTCCAGCAGAGCAGCAGCCCGTTCAACAAGAGCTGCACATCTCCCTGGCTCTCGACCGGTCCTCCTATCGAGAATTTGAGCTTAGGCTCCCTGCGGATGCGCGCAGCGAGTCTCACCGTATGAATGGCCGAATTCATGACATGCAGCTTTTCCGAGTACATGACCAATTCGTCAAACAGCGCATTGGTCTCACGCGTATTGCGGCGAAGCAGTGCCAGCAGGGATAGCGTGAAGGCACTGTATGGGGGAAAGAGGATCCGTTTCTTGGAGTCACCCCGTTCTGCTTCCAGGGCGATGCGAATGTCCCGCACGGCGGCGTCATCTTCACCTTTCAGCGTGTGGATCAACGCCATGGTGCTGGCGCGCACGACCTGATAGTCCGCACCTCCCGGCATGCTGCGAAGCCAGGTGACGAGACCATCAAACCGACCCTGCAGCACACGGATGTAGGCGATGTTGGCATACGTTGCGGCTGACGCCTTCTCAGTACGTTCACAGGCATCCAGGAAGTCGTCGACCGGACGAAGTTGATGCAGCACTTCTTCAACACAGCGAAGAGCTGCCAGTTCCTGATAGGTCGGCGGCATCTCCGCGATGGTTTTCTGAAACTGAGGTTCGAGCAGCACGCCCCATTGCAGACGCGTACGAACCTTGTGCATCCACTCATAGTCGCCAGACAGCAATGCGCAGCGTAGATACATCTCGCTGCTGCCCTGCGCCTGCGCCCAATCCATGATGTAGGCATCTCGATTCAGGACCTTCAGCAATGGCGTGAGATATCCCAGGGAGTGCGCATGCTGGATCAGTGCGGCGGAAAAATCCTTGTCGGCGCGGTAGCCCCCGCCTGTGTGTGGCGGTTCGAGTACACCGGCCTCAACCAGCTCTGTGATCGTGTCGCGCATGGCGATGGCCAACGATTTCGGTGTCACCAGGGCAGGTGTCTGATTCAGCCACTGGATGACACGTGTCTGCGAAGGTGTCAGTGGATAAACGATGCCGTAGATCAGCGCGATGCGCTGGGCATTGGGGCTGAGTTGCCGGAGGCGACCGGTAAGCAGGGATTGGGATGGCATGGAAAGTACTGGAACGGTCTCGGGCAATGGACGATTGGGTATGGCGCAGGGTTCAGCCCCTGATACAGACACTCAGAGTGTACAGCGCGGTCGTGACCCGTGCTCGCTGGCGTATCGCTCTACGGTCCGCCAGGTTCGCAGCAGGTTCTCGCCCATGATCTTGCGCACCGCCCGCTTTGAATAACCTCGGTCACGCAATCCCTGGATCAGGTTTGGATAGTCAGCAACCGACTTCAGTCCAGTGGGCAAAGTGTCGCCCACACCATCAAAATCGCTGCCGATCCCCACACCGTTGATGCCACCGATCTTCACCACGTGATCGATGTGATCGATAACGTCGTCGATGGTTGCGTAGGGGTAGGGATTTTGCGTCCGATAGCTTGTGACGAAGGTTTTGATGTCCGGCGAGTCCGGAGCCAGGTTGCGGGCTACGACTTCCGCCTTCACTGCCGTCATGAGCCCCGTCTCGTACTGACGGGCAGTTGCTGTAAGAAAACTGCTGCCAACATTGATCTGCACTACACCACCTCTGCCGACGATGGCTTCTACCATCCGATCGTCCATATTGCGCTCGAAACCGGGGATGAAATGCCGCATGGAGGAGTGCGAGGCGATGACCGGCGCTTTGGACTCCGAGAGTACGTTCCAGAAGGCATCATCCGAGAGATGCGACACATCGACCATGATGCCGAGGAGGTTCATCTCGCGAACCACGGCTCGACCCGCCTGAGAAAGTCCGCCGTTTTTCTTGTCCGTGTCGTAGGACGAATCTGCCAGAGCATTCGCCTTTGCGTGAGCAAGACCAATGTAGCGGACGCCTCGATGATGTAACTGGTGCAGGCGTTCGAGATTGCTGCCAATCGGCCCACCGTTTTCCATCCCCATGGCGAGCCCGACTAAAGCACGTTTGCGAGCCACCACCACGTCGTTCGGGCAGGTGACCTGAATAAACTTGGCTGGATTGGCGCTTACTGTGTTGTCCACCAGATCAATCAGCTTGTGGGCAAGCGGCAGGCCGTTACCTGCGGCATCAACGTCCGCTGGAATGAAGATCGACATGAACCCAGTACCGAGCCCGCCGGCGATTGCCCGTGGGTAGTCGAACTGGCCGTCGGCTGACACGATCCCAAGGTCCGTTGGGCCTTTGTACAGGCGATAGGGTGCATCGATGTGGGTATCGATGATGAGGTATTCGGCTGGTTTTGGCGGCGCGGCGATGCTGACCTGCGCGAGCGTCGGCGACAGCAATAACAGGCAGGCGAGCGCTATCCGCATAGGGTTCTCCGAGATGAGCATTCACCAGTCTACCAAGTGAGTCGCCGTCATTCATGCGGTCGGGCTATCATCAATCACCATCGTTTGTGAGGAATCCCATGACTGTCATCCGCCAGGAAGACCTGATCCAGAGTGTGGCCGATGCGCTGCAGTTCATCTCTTACTATCACCCGACCGACTTCCTGCGAGCCATGGTCAAGGCGTGGGAAAAGGAGGAATCGCCAGCCGCCAAGGCAGCGCTGACGCAGGTGCTGGTGAATTCGCGCATGTGCGCGATCGGCAAACGCCCCATCTGCCAGGATACCGGCATCGTCAATGTGTTTCTGACCGTAGGCATGCAGGTTCAGTGGGAAGGCACCATGTCAGTGGAGGAGATGATCAACGCTGGCGTCCGGCGTGGTTACCTGTTTCCGGACAATGTGCTGCGCGGATCCGTGCTGGAAGACCCGGATGGTCTGCGCCGAAACACCAAGGACAACACACCGGCGATCATTCACACGAAGATCGTGCCGGGTGACAAGCTGGAAGTTGAAGTTGCCGCCAAGGGTGGTGGCAGCGAAGCGAAAGCCAAGTTCGCGATGCTCAACCCTGCCGATTCGGTGGCCGATTGGGTGCTCAGTGTGGTGCCAACCATGGGTGCTGGCTGGTGTCCGCCGGGCATTCTTGGTGTTGGTATCGGTGGTACTCCGGAAAAGGCCATGCTGCTGGCCAAAGAAGCCCTCATGGAGCCGCTGGATATGGCGGAACTGCGGGCTCGCGGCGCGCAAAACAAGACGGAAGGCTTACGGATCGAGCTGATGGACAGGGTCAACGGACTCGGTATTGGTGCTCAAGGCCTCGGTGGTTTGACCACCGTGCTCGATGTGAAGGTCAAGACGTTTCCCACGCATGCAGCAAACAAGCCCGTCGCCGTGATTCCCAACTGCACGGCGACGCGGCATGTACATTTTGAGCTGGATGGTTCTGGCCCGGCAGTATTCACGCCACCGGATATTTCGGAATGGCCAGACATCGCCTTCGAACTGGGGCCGGAGGTTAAACGTGTCAACCTCGACACGCTGACTCGTGCAGAGGTAGGCACCTGGAAGGCTGGGGATACGCTGCTCTTGTCCGGTCACATGCTAACCGGGCGCGATGCGGCGCATAAACGGCTCATCGACATGATCGACAAGGGCGAGCCGCTGCCTGTCGACTTCACCAATCGGGTGATCTACTACGTCGGGCCAGTGGACCCGGTACGCGATGAAGTGGTCGGACCGGCGGGCCCTACGACGGCAACCCGCATGGACAAGTTCACGCGTACACTGCTGGAGAAGACTGGGCTGGTCGGCATGATCGGCAAGGCGGAACGCGGCAAGGTGGCCATTGACGCGATTCGTGACAACCAGGTGGTCTCCATGATCGCCGTTGGTGGCGCGGCCTATCTGGTCGCCAAGGCAATCAAGGAAGCAAAGGTGCTCGCCTTCGAAGATCTGGGTATGGAAGCCATCTACGAATTCACGGTTCAGGACATGCCGGTCACCGTGTCGGTGGACGCTCGAGGCGAGTCAGTCCACATCGAAGGGCCAAAAATCTGGTCCGCCAATATCGCCAGACGAATCGCCGCTGCACAAGTCAGCTGACACCAACTTAACCAATGAGAGGCAACTCATGATGGATCGACGAACACTATTGAAATTTTCCCTGACCGGGCTGGTTGCCGCAGCACTGCCGTTGCGCTTGTGGGCCGATGCGGCCAAGGGTATGGCCGAATCGGCGCTCATATACATCACGCCACTGAAGCCGGACGGCAGTGAAAGCAGCTGTCAGGCGGAAGTCTGGTTTCAGCAGCATGATGGCGCCATGTATGTGGTAACCAGCAACAAAGCGTGGCGATCGGTTGCCATCGGCAAGGGACTGTCGTCGGCGCGTGTGTGGGTGGGTGATGTGGGTCAATGGAAAAGTGCAGACGGAAAATACAAGGCGCTGCCCGTAGTCACCACTCAAGCAGCCATTGTGGGTGACAAGGCGGTACAAGCAGCAGTACTGGCCAAGATGGGTGCGAAGTATTCCGCCGAATGGGGTACCTGGGGGCCACGATTCAACGACGGGCTTGCCGACGGCTCGAGGGTGATGCTCCGATACACACCGGTGTGACGCGCGAGCAGCGTCCGGAATCCGAGGTTGGGGGTGAGGCTGATCGTTTTTTCGTTAATCCTCCCTGGCGAGGTGGAGTGCCGCGCTATCGGGTAGGTCTGGCTTCGATCCCGCCTGATCAGTGGCTGCCGGATGCCATCGAGGCAAACGAGGTGGCACGCAAGCGGCGCCTTTACGACACGCGTTGTGCAGATGTGGTGGCGGTGCAGGAAGGTGTCGAAGAACATGTCGATCAATTGGTCGTTACACTTCAAGGGTATCTGTCGGGGCAGGCGAGACCCACACCAGAGCATGCTGATCTCGCCCCGATGGCACGAGTCGCACTTTGGGTGCCTGACGATCTTTGCCTGATGGTGAGCGAGCGTGGTCGATATCGGCTGGCGGCAGCGTCACTCTGTTCGCCGTCTTACTGGAGTTTGCGCGAGAAGCTCGGCCAGGATTTGTGGGGGCTGCATCAGGGCCACGCGGGGCTCAACAACGTCCTTGGCGAGCGAATGCGCGAGGTACTCGAACGGTTGCCGATGGACCGGGTGCTCGAACGACGTAACTGGTTTCTACATGGTCCGGGTAATCTGTTTGAACCGGAGCCACGGCAGATGACGCGAGTGGGCGATCTGGCCGCCCACACCATACGAACCGAACGACAGACACTTCGCCGGGTGAATGAACACAGCGTGGTGTTTTCAATTCGTGTGCGCCTGTTTCCCTTCGATGGCATACGCTGGTTTCCCGAATCCGCCGAGGATCTTGGCCGTACCATTCGACGACTGACACCGGTAGAACTGGAAGCCTTCAGCCTGCGGGACCGGATTCCGGAATTGCTGGCCTTTCTCGATCGGGTTGCCCATGTCAAGGGCGAACGTTGATGCGAATTGCGATCGGCGGTATCGAGCACGAAACCAACACCTATGCGAAGGGGCTGACCACGGCCGGCCAGTTTGCAGTGCTGCGAGCCGATCGAATGCTGGCCACGGCCGGGCAGGAAACATCGATCGGTGGCGCGGTGGCTGCCTGTTTTCAACAGGACATCACACCGGTGCCCCTCCTGCATGCCTGGGCACAACCTTCGGGTATGGTCGAAGCGGCCACCTATCAGGCCTTCAAGACCGAACTGCTTGAGCTGCTGCAAGCGGCGATGCCGGTCGACGGCTGCGTGCTGTGTCTGCACGGGGCCGGCGTGGTTGAAGGCATCCCTGATCTTGAGGCAGACCTGTGCGCTGCTGTTCGTGTGCTGGTTGGCGATGACGTCCCCATCACCGCCGTCTTCGACCTGCACGGCAACATCACCCAGGCCATGGGTGATGCGCTCAATGGCGCGTTTGCCTGTCACCAGTATCCACACATTGATCTGCATGAACGTGCCGCAGAAGCCGTTGCTCTGGTCGTTCAACAGGTTCGGACCACCAGGAAAGCTCGATGTTCCGTGGCGGCACTGCCGCTGTTGTTACCCACGACGACGACGTTTGAAGGCATCGGTCAGACGATGCTCAATGAAGTGCTGCAACAGGAGCGTCAGGAAGGCGTCATCGACATCAGCTGGTTTCACGGTTTCCCCTATACCGATGTGCCACATGTCGGGGCGTCCATTGTGGTGACAGCCTGGGATGATCGCGGACCGGAAATCGCCCGGCGACTGGCTGCTGATCTGTGGTCGCGTCGGGAGGAATTCAGGGCGCGTAGTTTGTCGGCTGATGCGGCGGTCGAGGAAGCCTTGGCACTCTGGGCGCGATCGAACGCCGGCCCGGTTGTCATCAATGAGACATCGGACAACTGTGGTGGCGGGGCACCGGGTGATGGCACGCATCTGCTACGCGCCATGCTTGATTCAGGGCTTGGTGCGAAAGCTTGTTTCGGCTTCATCGTGGATGCTGAAACGGCAGCTCTGGCACATCGTGCTGGTACCGGCAAGACCATCGACGTCATGCTGGGAGGCCGGACCGATACGCTGCATGGTGCCCCCATCATCGCTCGAGCCACCATCAAGTCGCTCCACGACGGTCGCCTTGAAATGCAGGCCATGATGAAAGGCGCGACCATCCATCTCGGCCCGATGGCCCGTCTGGTCATCGACGACATGGACGTCATTGTCGCGTCGAGGCGATCGCAGACCTTCGATCCGGAGCCTTTCCTGGCACTGGGCATCGACGTTCGGCGTTACGCTATCGTCGCCCTGAAGTCGAGTAATCACTTTCGTGCCGGCTTCAAGGATGTTGCAGCGGCCATTGTCACCGCCGATCCGCCGGGCCTGTGTACCCATCACATCGAGATCTTTCCCAGACAATCCACCGCGCGACGGCTGTGGCCGCTTGATCCGCGCGCGACCTATCCGGAGGAAACAACCCCATGAGTCGTCCCGTATGTCTCGTCACTGGTGTCGGTCCCGGCACGGGTTCGGCGTTGGTTCGCCGCTTTGCACGGGACCATGACGTTGCCATGCTGGCGCGCAATGAAGCCCGATTGGCGGCGCTTGCGGCCGAAGTTCCCGGCGCACGTGCGTTTGTCTGTGACGTCGCTGATGAAGCCGCGTTTGCCAACACGCTGGAGTCAGTGCGAACGCAGATGGGATCACCATCGGTTGCGGTACACAACGCGGTGGGTGGCGCTTTTGGCAATTTTCTCGAAATCGATCCGGCATTACTGCAACGGAACTTCAGCATCAATACGATGGCGTTGCTGCAGCTGGGACGTGCGGTGGCGCCAGCCATGATCGAACAGGGGAGTGGCGCCATCGTCGTCACGGCCAATACCGCTGCGTGGCGTGGACAAGCCCACTTTGCGGGCTTCGCACCAACCAAAGCGGCGCAGCGGGTGCTGGCAGAGTCCATGGCGCGTCATCTTGGACCGCTTGGAGTGCATGTGGCGTTTGTCGCCATCGATGCGGTCATTGATCTGGCCTGGACGCGGAAACGCTGGTCTGACAAGCCGGACGACTTTTTCTGCAAACCCGATGACATTGCCGAAGAATGTTATCGACTGGCGCATCAGCCGAAATCGGCATGGTCATTCAGCAGCGTGATTCGACCCTTTGGCGAGAACTGGACGATGCAGAGCTGATCCTGGGTTGGTAACGAGGCCTGAGCGAGTTAAACACGACGACATATATTATGCAGCATGATGTTAGTCTCCAACAGGTGAAACCTGTTGGAGACGTACAATGCTTAAGCTGCAGATTGAGGATGCCGAGGTCATGCGTATAGCCATTCAGCAAGAGATCGCCCGTAGTGAAGAGTCACGCTACGACCATCGATTGCATGGATTGCTGCTGGTGACCGCCGGACACTCGTGTCGGGAGGTCGCTGCGTTGTTCGGAGAGAGCGGCACCACGGTGCAACGCTGGGTAAACCGTTTTGAAAAGGGTGGCCTTGACGCTCTTCGCGAGAGCGAACGAGCCGGGCGCCCCCGCTCGCTGGATGCAAAAGAATGGCGTCGACTACAAGCTCATCTGCGCAAGACCCCACGTGACTTCGGTCTGCCTGCGACGCTGTGGGACGGCCCGGTCCTGGCCGAACACCTACGGCGGCAATTCGGAGTGGATTTGGGTGTGCGACAATGCCAGCGGCTGTTTCGACAAATGGGATTTCGGCTGCGCAAGCCGAGACCACAAGTCGCCCAATCCGATCCCGTGAAGGTCGCAGCGGTAAAAAAAACTGCGGCGACTGGCCAAACGTCTCGACGTCGAACTGTGGAGCCTGGATGAATGTCACTTTCAACAGCACGGCTCGCGTTGTCGGATGTGGGTGGCACCGGAGATCAAGGACCCGATCTTGCAGCACGCCCCGACTCGCAAATCCGTGGCTTGTTTCGGAGCCGTCAATTTAAGGAGCGGTCAGTTCGTTCGCATGATGTGCCCGGTATTCAACGCAGCGACGTTCCAACGATTTCTCAAGCGGCTGCTGCGCCACCACCGTCCGGGGCGACGCATGGTCGTGGTGCTGGACAATGCGCGCTACCATCATGCAAACCTTCTTCGCCCGTTTCTCCGCCGCAACGCCCGCCTTCTACGCCTGTTGTTCTTGCCGCCCTACAGTCCACAGCTCGCTCCAATCGAGCGAGTATGGAAACTGACGAGACGTTTGGCGACGCACAATCGTTACTTTCCCACGCTTCCCGACCTACTTTGCGCCGTCAATTCCTGCTTCGATCGTTGGCGTCGACCAAACAACGTGTTGCGTCGACTATGCTGCATTACTTAAGGCGCTGTGTTTAGTACGTCCTGAATTCCAGCATCTTGCCAGTTATGTTGAGGCGCTCCAGCAGGGTTGGTCCGCAGATACGATTCGTGGCGAGGTCGCCGCTCGC
>JAYSTS010000150.1:0-16743 GCA_043719475.1 Gammaproteobacteria bacterium
TAGTTTGTTTTCGATGAGTCCAACCGCCGGATGCGGGTCCGCATGTCCGGTGGTGTGGGAGGGGTGACGGGCGCAATCCCGTTACCCCGACCCGATCACGAGACCACAAAATCACAATACCCAATATCTCCCACAAAAGACCACAAAGTCACGATACCCAATGTCTGTGGGAGCGATCTCCCGATCGCGATTTTTGTAACGGTCCATGTCGGAAATCGGCACAGGATGAATCGTTGGGGCGACGTGTGCGTTGTGCGCCGGAAGCGTACCGATTATTGTCGAATCAAGGTTAACTGCTCCACCCTCTCGATGTATGGCTGCTTGTCATACAGGTCGTAGTAGATCGACGCCATGATTTCCTGCGGTCCGAAAAAAAACCGCTCATAGAGTACCTGGCGCCCACCAAAGCCTGAAACAGCAAGATCGTGCGCCAGCCTGAACAAGGCGACGCGATCTCTTGCAGAACTGTTGGTGAGTTCGAAGTACTTCTCGACGTCGGCCGAAATTGCATTGTGGAAATCTGCCTCTGCAGGCGTCGCCATCAGCGAGCTTGAGCCCAGCATCTGAATGGCTTCGATCATTTTCGGATAAAAGCGGGGAAACAGGTTTCTGCAGGTGTCCAGTGGTTGTCGTTTCGGGATGTAATTGCCGTATTGATCCGCTTCGGCCTGCATTTCGGCGCTGAACAATAAAGCGCGTACGGTTTCGGTCATCCACATGACTTCGGCGATGCGTCCCTTGATCTGCGCGTCCTTGTCCTTGTCAGAGGCGTGCGCCATCGCACACAGCAGTCCAACGATGAACTCGGCTTTCGCGAGTTTGGCGCAGGCGACCTGATGCATCATGTGAATCACAGCATTGGTTTGTGCGAAGGCACGATTGCACAGCAATGGGTCCTGGTACATGAACACGCGATGCCAGGGGACGAACACGTTGTCAAATATCACGACCGCGTCCATTTCTTCGAAACGACCGGACAACGGCGCGTCGAACAGCGGCTTGTTCTCGTCATAGGAATCGCGGCACAGCATGCGCATGCCTTGGGTTGCAACCGGCAGCGTGAATGCGAAAGCGTAGGGTATGTTTTCGGGCGATGCCTTCAACAAAGTCGATGGGAAGACTTCGATTTCGTTGGCCAGTGGGCCAAGCGTCGCCAGCAGCCGTGCTCCGGATACCACAATGCCGTCGCTTTTTTCTTCAACCAGATGCAACGCAACTTCCGGGCTGGACAGGCCTTGTTTCAATCGTTCTGCGCTGAACTGCGGATTGACCAGTGTGTGAGTCAATACGAGATCCTCGCGCCGGGCCTTTTCATAGTACGCACGCATGTTGGCGGAGAAGTCCGTGGGCTTCGGGCCTGTTCCGGAATTCAGAAAATCTGCGGCGGCGGCGAACGCCATCAGTGACGCGTTCTTGTAGTCCGGCGTTCGCCCGAACAAACCCTGCGACCACTTTGCCCATTCGTAATAGGCGATCCCTCGTCGGCGCACGTCAGCTGCCGAAGAGGGGATCAGAAATGACATGGCGAATCGTGATCCGTCGGGCTCGCCGAAACTCAGCCTATCGGACCATTCTGGTGAGCGCTGTCGATCCAGGAAGTTTGCCAGGGTCCTGGCGCCGCGCGCCATGCCGGGTTCTTCAGTCACATCATTGATTCGACTGCCCCGGTGCCACACTTCTCGGTGATCCCGAAGCGAGGCCAGGTATTCATCACCGGTGCGCATAAACGTTCTCCCCTTCAGACCTATCTGAGGTCAAAACCTCGATAGTTGTTGGCTGCGACTTCATCACACCGCTTCCGATACCGCGGGGCACCGCCTGCGTAAGCGAGAAAGGTCCGCTTTTTCTCGGGCAGGTTCTGGTTCACACCCATGAACCATGAGTCTGTGGTGGCGAACAACGTGAGATCGGCCATGGCATAAACGTGTTCGGTCCAGGTCTCGGCCGCCGCTTGCGTTGCTTCGATGCGTGTGCAGCCTTGTTGACTTGCGTAGATCAGCAGATCCGTCACCCAATCCACGTTTTGTTCGATGCAACGAGGAATATTACAGAAGCCAGCCGCGTTGTGTGGACCGACCAGTGTCAGCATGTTGGGGAAACCTGGTGTTTGCAGTCCGAGCAGCGTGTTAGGCCCGTCAACCCATGCATCACGAAGCAATCGCGAGCTGACACCTTCGATACGGATTCGATCAAACGAGCCACGAACGGCATCGAAACCGGTGGCATAGATGATCATGTCGAATTCACGCAATCCAGTCGTGGTTTCGATACCGGTTGGTGTGATCCGAAGTATCGATTCTTCGTTGAGGTCAACCAGTTCGACATTGTCCTGGTTGTAAACCTCGTAGTAGCCACTTTCGAGTGGCACCCGACGAGTGCCGAAGCCATGGTCTTTTGGCACCAGTTTTTCTGCGGTTACCGGATCGCTGATACGGGCGCGAATCTTGCGACGCATGAACTCACTGGCCAATCCGTTTGCGGCAGCGTTGGTTCCCACATCCGAAAAATTACCCATCCAGATCGCGAACCCTGGGGCGTTGTACTGCTGCTCGAAGAACGCCTCCCTATCTGTGTCGGTGACCTCCAGGGCTGATCGTGGATCGGCGGCATGCATGAATGCACCGGTCGAGGCTGCACAAGTCGCAAAGATATCGTCGTAGCTGGCCTTGATGCGTTGTTGCTCAGCAGCCGTGATGGGTCGGTTACCAAGCGGTGCGCAATAGTTCGGCCTTCGTTGAAAGACGGTGAGTTGCCCAACGGTCCTGGCGACTTCCGTGATCGTCTGAACACCCGTTGCACCGGTGCCGATGACGGCGACTCGTTTGCCCACAAAGCTCACCGGATGATGCGGCCAGTCGGCGGTGTGGAAAGATTCTCCCGCAAAGGTATCCAGACCCGGCAGGTTCGGCAGCGTCGGGGCGGACAACGGACCGACGGCTGTGATGAGGAATCGAGCACTCGCGGTTATCCCGTTGTCTGCAGTGACAGTCCATGTGCGAGTGGTCTCATGCCACTGTGCAGCCGTTATCCGGCAGTTGAACGTGAAGTCACGCCGCAGATCGAACTTGTCAGCCACGTACTGGCAATACCGAAGTGTTTCGGGTTGTGCGGCAAAATGCTCGCTCCACTCCCATTCCTGCAGCAGCTCCTTAGACCAGGAGTAACCGTAGCTGTAGCTTTCGGAATCGAAGCGGGCACCCGGATAGCGATTCCAGTACCAGGTGCCTCCAACGTCCGCTCCAGCCTCGAACCCGTGCACCGAGAAGCCGAGTGCGCGCAGGCGATGGTGTTGATACATGCCGGAAAAGCCGGCGCCGATGATGATGGTGTCGTAGGTATTCATAGGGTGATGGTACGTGCTTGGGGGTTACGCATGAAGTGCTGCGCGGGCGTCATGCTGGAATCGGCAGCTCCGTTCGGTAGACCACCTGCTTCAGTGAAAAGCTCGACTGGATGTTGGCCACACTTACGATGTTGGTCAGCTTGGCCGACAGAAAAGTCTCATAGGCATCGAGGTCGGGCACGACGACACGCAGCAGGTAGTCGGACGTGCCCGTCATCAGGTAACACTCCATGACTTCCGGACAGCCCTGAACACTGTGTTCGAACTCGATGAGCGCCTGCCGATCCTGACTACGCAGCGACACACTCACGAAGACGCTGATGGGCAGCCCCACCAGTCGTGGATCGAGCAGCGTTGCATAGCGGCGAATAATACTGCGTTCCTCCAGCAATTTGACGCGTCGAAGACACGGTGACGCGGACAGGTTGACCCTTTCGGCCAGCTCCAGGTTGGTCAGGCGGGCGTTGCTCTGCAGATGATGAAGAATCTCCCGGTCGATTCGGTCGAGTTGCGGATTTGGCATAAGAGATACGTTTATATGAAATTCAATGGCACATTATGCTTCTATCATCTTGAATAGTGGGGTAGATGGCAATTTATGACCTGTGCCGTTAGCAGATAATCCAGCTCGAATTCAGTGGAAGCACAGGCATGCAGCAGATCGAACGGGATATTCACGAGTGGCGAATCGCGTTGGGGGATATCGCCCGAGAATGGGGTGTCGAGGGTGTGCAGGAACTGTTAGCCAGCCTGCACACTGAAGCTGGCCGGCTTGGCATCACGCTCCAGAGCGCGCCATTGAACACCGCGTACGTCAACACCATCCCGCCTCAGGAACAGCCGGTTTATCCCGGCGACATGGAACTCGAAAAACGCATCGAAAACATCAACCGGTGGAACGCCATGGCCATGGTGCTGCAGGCGGCGGATCGCAATCTCGGGGTAGGTGGCCACATCGCGACCTATGCATCCTGTGCAACCATGCTGGAAGTCGGCTTCAACCACTTCTTCCGAGCCGGCGCGACAGGGCAGCCGGGAGATCTCGTCCTGCCACAGCCGCATGCTGCACCAGGCATCTATGCTCGGGCACTGTTAGAGGGCAGGCTCAACGAACAGACACTGTCGAACTACCGCCAGGAACTTGGGGCGGGTGGTGGACTATCTGCGTATCCGCATCCTCGGTCCATGCCCAGCTTCTGGCAACTGCCAAATGCGTCCATGGGTTTGTCAACGCCGGCCGCAATCTATCAAGCCAGATTCGCCAAATATCTTGAGAATCGTGGTCTCAAGCCTCGCACCAGTGCCAAGGTGTGGTGTTTTATTGGTGATGGTGAATCGGATGAGCCGGAAGTGCTTGGCACCATCAACATGGCCAGTCGCGAAAAGCTCGACAATCTCATCGTCGTCGTGAACTGCAATTTGCAACGTCTGGATGGTCCTGTGCGTGGCAACGGCAAAATCATTCAGGAGCTGGAGCGCGCATTTCGCGGTGCCGACTGGGAAGTGATCAAGGTGATCTGGGGCAGTGGCTGGGACGCTCTGCTGGCGTTAGACCATGAAGGCGTGCTCAAGAAGCGAATGGATGAGTGTCTGGACGGCGACTATCAACGTTACTCGGTACTTCCCGGCAAGGTGCAGCGCGAACACTGGGTTGAAGGCAACCCGGCACTTGAGCGCATGATGAACACGCTCACCGATGAGGAAATTCGCGAGATCAAGCGGGGTGGTCAGGATCCGAAAAAGATCTTTGCGGCTTATGCAAGAGCGCTCGCAGTAACAGGCAAACCCACGGTGATTCTTATCAAGACGGTCAAGGGAGACGGTATCGCCACCGCTCAGGGGACGAACACGGCGCACCAGAAGAAGAACTTCACTGCGGACGAACGGGTGACGCTGGCGCGGACCTTAGGGATTCCCCTTGATGACAAAGCTGCAATGAAAGCTGCGTTTTATCTTCCCTCTGCGGACAGTGCTGAACGTTGTTACTTGCGTGGTCGACGGGAGGCCCTGGGCGGTTACCTGCCGCGTCGCGAGGTGAGCTGTGCTGCGATCGCACCGCCGGATCTCGCGGCGTTCGAATCTCTGGTACATCCAGCGACGGACCGCGCGCTGTCGACGACGATGGCCATGGTTCGGATCCTGTCGCTGCTGCTTCGGCACCCGAGTCTTGGCCGCTACATCGTTCCGATCGTGCCTGACGAGGCGCGTACGTTTGGCATGGACGGGCTGTTCAAGGTCAGCGGCATCTATTCGCCGGATGGTCAGAACTACACACCGGTCGATGCCGATACGTTGTTGCCGTACCGCGAGAGTAAAGACGGACAGATTCTGCAGGAAGGTATTTGTGAGACCGGTGCGCTGGCGTCTTTCATGGCCGCTGGCACCGCCTATGCAATGCATGGACTGCCGATGATCCCGTTTTATATCTTCTATTCGATGTTTGGCTTCCAGCGGGTTGGCGACATGATCTGGACGTGCGGGGATGCACTGTGCCGAGGTTTTTTGCTGGGTGGCACTGCCGGTCGCACGACGTTGAACGGTGAGGGCATACAACATCAGGATGGGCACTCACATGTGCTCGCCAGTACCGTGCCAAACATGGTGTGTTATGACCCGGCCTTCGGTTTTGAAGTTGCGGTGATCGTTCGTGATGGCATTCGGCGAATGTACTGCGCGCAGGAAGACGTGATGTTCTACCTGACGCTGTACAACGCGAACTATCCGATGCCGGTTATGCCTGCACACGTCACTGAGCGGGATATTTTGCGTGGTGCCTACTGTTTTTCCCGACAGGAATTGTCGGGGCGGCCGCTGGTACACCTGCTGGTCAGTGGCGCGCTGATTGAAGAAGCCCTGCAGGCCAGGCAACTATTGCGCAATGCCGATATCGGCACCTGCCTGTGGAGTGTGACGAGTTATGTCGAGCTGGCGCGGGATGTGCAATCTGTGCAGCGCAGGAATCGTCTGCAACCGACCGCCACGCCAGAGCGGCCGTACGTGCAGGACCTGTTCGCGCCGGAGCATGGCGCCTTTGTCGTTGTGACGGACTATCTGAAGGTGATGGCGGCGACGATTGTTCCTTTCCTCCCCGGTCCGGTGGAAGCGCTGGGTACCGATGGTTATGGACTGTCGGAGGACAGGGCCGATCTGCGTGATCACTTCGAGGTCAGTGCTGCTTACATCGTTCAAGCCGCGTTGTCAGGGTTGTTCCGACAGGGGGCGATGGCGAGAGAAGAACTGGCGAGACTCGAAGCGTCCCTCGGATTGCCGCGGGATAAACCTGATCCGGCCATCCGGATGGCGTGCTAGCATCGCAGCCTGAAAACCAAGTCCTCACCAACCCATTCAAGGAGTCAGCATGATCGGCTACACATTGCTCGGCGTGAAAGATATCGCCAAGGCAGAACAATTTTATACCGCAGTGCTAACAGAGCTCGACGCCAAACTCATCATGGGTATGGACCGCATGAAACTGTTTGGTACCGGCCCCGGCGCACCGATGTTCGGCGTGTGCCTGCCGTACGATGAAAAACCCGCTTCGGTCGGCAACGGCACAATGGTTGCCATCACCTGCGACAGCACTGCGAAAGTCGATGCGGTGTATAAAAAGGCCCGCGACCTGGGTGCTGGTGATGAAGGTGCACCGGGACAACGCGGACCTGACTTCTACGGTGCTTACATCCGCGATCTGGACGGCAATAAAGTCTGCTTCTTCAAGATGGGTTGAAATCATGACAAACGCGTATAACAACTGCAGACAACTGACTTCAACCCTGAACGCCGATGGCCGCTGTGTCCTGGCGATTCGGCAACACGATACTGGTGAGCCGGCAGCTGACGAGGTCATCGTCCGGGTCGAGGCGTCGCCGATCAACCCGTCCGACCTCGGCCTGTTGTTCAGCGCCGCAGACGTGTCGACACTGGCCGCAAGCAATGGTGTGCTGACCTTGAACGTCGCCCCCAACATCATGCGCGGCATGCAAGCGCGTGTTGGGCAATCCCTGCCGGCGGGCAACGAAGGTGGTGGTGTGGTGGTCGCAACCGGTGACTCGCCAGCTGCTGCGGCCCTCATGGGTCGAACCGTCGGTGTGCTCGGTGGTGGCATGTATGCCGAATACCGTCGCCTGAAGGTCAACCAGTGTCTGGCCCTGCACCCGGGCACCACTTCGAAACAAGGCGCGTCCTGCTTCGTGAATCCGCTCACGGCACTGGGCATGGTCGACACCATGCGTTTGGAAGGTCACAAGGCGCTGGTGCATACCGCAGCCGCGTCAAACCTTGGACAGATGCTGCAGAAGATCTGCCTCAAGGATGGTGTGGATCTCGTCAATGTCGTACGCAAGCCGGAACAGGCCAAGATCCTCAAGGACATCGGCGCGAAATACGTGGTGGATTCCAGTTCGCCGAAGTTCATGGACGAACTCACGGAAGCACTGGCCGCAACCGATGCGACGATTGCATTCGATGCAACCGGTGGTGGTGCGCTTGCCAGCAATCTGCTGTCGGCGATGGAAGTGGCACAGGCCCGCAAGGGTGGTGACTTCAATCGTTATGGCTCGTCCACGCACAAGCAGGTGTACATCTACGGTGGTCTTGAGCGCTCGACCACGACGCTGTCCCGCAACTTCGGGATGGCCTGGGGTCTGGGCGGCTGGTTGCTGACGCCCTTCCTGCAGAAGGTCGGGCCGAAGCGTGCGCAGGAACTGCGTGAGCGGGTGGCCAATGAAATCGGCTCGACTTTTGCCAGTCACTACTCTAACGAGATTGGTCTGGCAGGCATGCTGGATGTTGGCAATGCTGCTGGATATGGCCGAATGGCGACGGGCACCAAGTACCTGGTGAATCCGCAGATGTAGGGGCGGTGTTTGGTGGGTGGGAGCACGCTCTTGTAGGAGCGGTCTCCCGACCGCGATTGTTGGGCTCATCAAGGATCGCGATCAGGAGATCGCTCCCACAAGAAATCGCGAATTCAGATGCAAAATCGCGATCAGGAGATCGCTCCCACACTGGCGGTCAGCTCAAGACTCCACTACTGGTACCAAGTGACTCGAGAAACGGATTGAGAAAGGTGCGCATGGGATCCACAAGATTGCGCTCGCGCCACCAGTCCTGCCAGCGTGGATGAATGTTCTTCATCGTCGATCCATCCAGGTAGTGCATCTTGCCCCAGTGCGGGCGACCCTCGAATGACCTGAAGATCTCTTCACAAGCGTTGTAGTAATCGGTCTCGTCTGAGTCGATCGTCTGGTGAACTGACAGCGTCACTGTGGGGCGCACATAGGCAGTCGAGAGCCAGACGTCATCGGAGGCCAGCGTGCGATACTCAACCGGCCACAAAACATCGGTAAAGCGGGTGAGCAGCAGATTGCGAATGGCGTCGAAGCAGGCGAGGCCAAACTCGGCGGGCACCGAATATTCCATTTCGGTGTGCTTGTGTGGTCGATGATTGGGCAGTACCTCATGGCTCCAGGCCAGTCGATGTCCTTCTTCTGCTAATGGGTAACTCGCAGGTTCGTCTGTTTCGTCGAGTGTCTTGGCGAAGGCTGTATCTGTTTTTGGGTACCAGAAGAACTCGAAGTGTCGATGTGCAGCGGCTTGGCGGTCTATCGCCGCAGTGATCTCGTCGTACTTTGCCTGCCAGCCGTGCTCACGCAATCGGTACATGGGACGAAGCTGCATCTCGACCGCAGTGACGATACCAAAGGCACCGAGGTGCAATCGGGCGGCCTGCCAGAGTTCAGAATGCTGTTCTGCATTGGCAGTAAGCAATTCCCCTGCGGCCGTGGCGATGCGTAAGCCGGTGACGGCTGAGGACAGATTGCGCAGCGCGATACCAGTACCGTGGGTGCCTGTGCCTACTGCACCGGCGATCGACTGCTGGTCGATATCGCCCTGGTTGGCGAGCGCAAGGCCAGCCGCATGCAGCGGCGCGCCCAAGGCAAAGATCTTCGTCCCGGAGCCGATCCAAGCACGATTGGTGCCGTGGTCTATCGACTGAACCCCGGCCAATCCGGAGGTATCCACAATGATGTCGTCGTTGGGTATCAGCGGCGAGTGACTGTGGCCAGTGCCGGCAGCTCTGATTCGCAAGCTTCGTCGCGTGGCTTCTGCGGCAAGCGCGACTGCGTCGCCTTCGCTGCGAACATGATGCAGCTGCTTCACCTTGGCGCGATGCCGCCCCGACCAGTTGCTCCAGTCGGCCATGTGCTATTTCACTCCACGTGGTGGACGCAGCATCACGACAGGGGTGTTGGCCTTGTAGGACTGATAGTCCGGATCGTTACCCCACTGTTTGTCGGCACGAGCCTCCAGCATGCGGACACCACTAACCTTGATCAGCAACAAAGCCACGAACACCGGTGAGATGAGTGTGATGTGCTGACCGCCCGCCAGGTCCGGCAGAGCAAAAACGGCAATGCCGGTCCACAGCATGATCTCACCGAAGTAGTTTGGATGGCGTGACCAGGCCCAGAGACCTTCGCGGATGAAGTGGTTGGAGTTGCCAGGGTCTGCACGAAAGCGGCTCTTCTGAGCATCGGCGATGACTTCGATGCCAAACCCGGTCAACCACAGCGCCAGACCCAGGACGACGAAGAAACCGAAGTCACCCGATCCTGAGCCAGTGATTGCAGCGAGGGCGCACGATGCAGTCAGAAACACCCACAGTCCCTGCAATGTCCAGGTCATCAGAAACGTTGGCAGTGAGGTCTTGATGGTGCGAAAGCGGCGGTCTTCGCCAGCCTGTTTTATTCGACGAAAGAGGAACGGTCCAAGACGCAAAGCCCACACGGTGATGAGTGTGGCCAGCAGCAGTGCATGCACGTCAGTTGCGCCGCTGGCCCAGACCGCAAACCAGACCATGACGAGATAGGTTGCCGAACCGGTGAGATCGTAGAAGTGCTCGGTCTGTTTGACGAAAGCGTGGATGAAGACGAGCCACTGCACGCTGAAGGCGAAAACCGCGCAAAGCGCGAACACGGGCCAGCCAAACCGCGTTGCGCTGTAGGGGCTGGTGACCCAGACCACCAATGAGGCCACGCCAAGTGCGGCCAGGATGCCCATCACTGCGGTCCTGAGGCTGTCTGTTCCTTTGCGAGTCGCGGGTCGATTGACTTGCTCCTTCATGGTTTCCCCCGGGCCGGTGGTTCATTTTTTTCGTCATGTTAACCGGAGGACGGAGCAAAACGACAGTGGGTGACGGGCCGGCAACAAAGCTGCCAGCCGACGGTCGCATTGGGTATCCTTGCATCCTGGCTGCGTGCTGCGAATCAAGCGATTCATGAACCAGTCAGTCATCCGATGGGTTACGGTTAGACATGGATTTTATGAACGTTTCAGTGGTGCCTGTTTCGCGGCTTAGGCGGGTTGTGTTGCGTGTCATGGCGGCACTCCTGGTGACACAATTCTGGCTGCCGCAGTTCGCTGTGGCCAAAGACTCCAAGGACAAAGCAGCAGATATCGAGGTCATCGAACCTGCGAACAAGGTGGAGTCGCCTTCACCGCCGACTACAACGGACGTAGGTGCACCGACGACTGATCTTGCTGATGCGCCAATTCCTGAGCGTATGGAGGACATGGCTGCCTATCTCGCCGCTGTGCGAACGCATATCGAGACCAGTCCCGACCTGGCTGCCGCTTACCTGGTGTTCTGGTCAGAGCTTAAGGCAGGCGTTCCCGTTCATGCTGCGCCGCGAGGCGAAAATGCCGTGGATCCTTATGCCTCTCTGGTGACGCTCGCTCGGCAGGTTTCAAAGGAGGTCAAACAGCAACATCGCCCGGATAGCGTTGAATCATTTGTCAGCGATGTTCTGCAGCGGACGCTCACGACGCTGGCCCAAGCGCCCCAACAACCGGCACGAGGCAAAGCAGATCACACGACATCCATCGACGCTGCCGAACACATCCTGGCGAATCTGGACACCGTGACAACACCGCGACGGAATTCGGAGGGTCGTTATGAATTCACCGGGTCGCTGCGGACCGCCACCGCGATCGGCTCCAGTGCGGAAGTCTGGAACTTATGCAAAGCGATTCGTGCCTGCGTGAAGGCGCACGACCAGTTGTTTGCGCCAGCGATGCAGGGCATCTCGCTGATTGCAGATGTGAAGAAGCGCCTCAACTCAGATGCGGCGCTGGCGGATTCTCCGCTGTGGCAGAACATGCAGCCCATTGCCCAGTCCATCGACGCGCAGACCGGCAAGAGTCCCACACTTGCGGAACGTAACGCCGCACTACGCCGGTCATCACAAGCGCAGTGGCACGCGGTACTCAAGGATCTGCCGGTTGTGGCAGGTATGGAAAAGCCGGAATTGAAGGATGACGCAGTGTCACCCGATCGCAGTCGGTTGGATGCCTTGTTTACACTGGGTCTGGCCGGTGCGGAGTTGACCGGTAACAAGCAGTTGGCTCAGGCGTTTTCAATCACGCGCTCACCCGCTCTGGAGTTTGCTTCGTTAGCCTCGCAAGGGGCGTTGGCGGGGTCATTTGCTACGTCCATAGCTGGGGTTGCCCTGCTCGTCGTCGGTGTGCAGGCGCTGTCCCTGCTGGATGGCGACGATCAGGAGACACGAGAGGCATCAGCGGAACTCCGAACGTTCATCGTGGCGCTGGATGCACGCACTTATTCAGCCATAACGGTCGCGCGAAACGAGCAGTTGTTGGCGATCAACGCGGTTGATTCCCGGGTAGCTTCACTCGGGTTATCACTGGATGTGGTCAAGACTGACATTGCTCGTCTGGAAACAGCGTCCCGGCGTCGAGTTGCGGCAGCGTTTGAAACGGATACCGCCCGCAGATGGTCAGACTTTGACGCAGCCAACGATCGCTGTTTTAGCCTGCGCCATCGTGATGCGAAGACCAACCGTCTCTCGCCCTCAGATTTCCGGCGTTGTGAAGATCGCTTTCTACAAGGTGCAACGATCAAGGCACGATATTCGAATCGTTCCTCCGAATATTCCCAGGATGCCCGTTTCATCATGGCGGCAGACGCGAACTTCCCTTTCCATCAGCACTATCCGTTGCTGCTGACGCAGGGTGGACTTGATTCGCGTCGGGCGCTGGCACTACCGGATCCCATTGAGTGGCAACAAAACGTTGCCGCCTTGTTAAGACTGTACCGCGAACAGCCAGTGCAGTCCGGGGAGCAGTTGAAGCGAAAAGAAACTCTCACCGCGCTTGAACAAGCCGGTGAACGCCTGCGTGATGCGCTGGAAGCCCTCATCGTGCAAGTGGACAAGTCCGGTCGTGTTTCCTTTCGGAAGTCGTTGCACGAACAGGCGCTGGCGTCCTATCTTGCGTCGCTGCGCAAACTCGCCGATCGCGTCAACAAACTCGATGATCCAGCCACCCATCCATTTGGCAAGCGATTGACGCTGGGTCTCGATCAACCGTTACCAGATGGCGCCAAACGCACCGCGATCGATGCGCAGTTGTCTCGTTTGGCACTCGAAGATGGCGCATTACAGGTCTGCCCTGATGTACAGACGCAGGCTTTTCTGCCGCAGCAGGAGCGGGTTGTGGCAGAAGCCCGGCGATTCTTTGGATCTCCCATCACCGCTGAGGAAATGGCGGCTGCCTGGAATCGCGACATGGTCGATGAGTTGCAACTGCAGCTTGATGACCTGGCATCCATAGTTCCGCTGCCTTATCTGTGGGCGAGTCTCGATGGGCTCGGCACACTGCAGATCTGTGTGGCGCGCTTTCGACCGGAAACTGCGGCGTTCACCCGCGAAGAGGGTCCGCAGCGCGATACCCTCCGGGGGTCGGTCATTGTCGGAGCTGACATCGAGGTTCGATATACGCCGACACAACCACTGAACAACGACAAGAGCATCGACGGGGACCAGCCGATACTCCTCGCGCGGTACAGCGCAGGACGAGCCTGTACGTTCGGTTATCGGAACGATGAAATGGGTTGTAGCCGTGCGACCTGCTTGAAGAGCATCGCCTCAACCCTCTGGGGAACCGACAAGCGTCTGACCGAGAAGCATGTGTCCTGCGAAGAAGATCCAATTCGTACCCGTCTTGCTGCATCACCTCGAACGGGTGGCACTGACTCTGATCAGTGGATTGAGAAACTCGAGCAGGATTACTGGCAGCGGCAGGGCGAACGCAGGACACGCATTGAAGCCGATGCGCTACGCAGCGATGAGTTTGAAGCCGCATCGCTGCAGTTCCTGCAGTATTACGCGTTGACAGGTGTTGCGCTTGGGGCCTATCCGGAAACTGCGCGACTACTCGAAGATCTGTTTGCGGAAGGTGGGAAGCTGACGCCGCGTGGAGCGCTGCGGGTCTTTGTCACGCAGCGCAAGCCTGCAGCTGAACAGTTGAAGACGCTGAGGGAAGGGATAAGCCACGTGCTGGTGCTTGTCAGTGAACGGGGTGAAGAACTGCAGGATCAAGGATTGCGAGCAAGACTTCCACCTCTGGAAGCGCTGGCTGACATGCAGGCGAGAGTCCAGCTTGCTGCCAGTGCGTTGGTATCGGCGAGGAACGGTAAATATTGATTTCGATGCGACCTCCTTCTCATGTAGCCTTACGAGGTTGTGGAAAAAGAGCGTTCAGCACTTTTTTTCAGTCACGCGAGCGTGTGGCTCGCTCACGACAAATCAACCACTGACGTAGTCGATTTGCGACTTGGCCTTCCCTTGTCGAGTGAAGAGGCCAAGTGACCAGGCTGCTGATTCAGCAACCTGTTTAGCCTGAAATGGATGGGGAATACCGATTGGCCGGCGCGAACTCTAGGCAACTCACCAACAAACAGCTCCTCAGCTACGCGCTGATGGAAGGGCCACTGGCCATGGCAGCCACCCCGATGGCACTCTTTATAGCGCCGTTTTACATGCGCGACATGGGGCTGTCTGTTGCGGCAGTTGGCACGATTCTGATGCTGGCACGGCTGAGCGACGTCGCAACTGATCCGATCATCGGTCAGCTCAGTGATCGAACCCGTACACGTTTTGGGCGCCGCAAGCCGTGGATTATCGGTGGCGTGCCGCTCACGTTGCTGTCGATCTGGATGTTGTTCGTTCCACCCGGTGAAGTTTCCAATGCCTATTTTGCAACGTGGCTCGTGCTGCTCTGGCTCGGCTGGACCTTCATTGCGATCCCGTTTTATGCATGGGGGGCGGAGCTGTCACCGCTCTATCACGAGCGCACACGCATCGCGAGTTTTCGCACGTCCGCTGGTTTGATCGGCACGCTCATCGCCATTGTCGTTCCACTGCTCACGGACTGGGGATTTGGTTACGGATTCAAGGTCTCGGAGTCGCTTCACGTCATTGCGATATGTGCAACCGTTGGCATGGTGATTGCCGTGCCCTTGATGTGGCGAGTGCCGGAAGGCGTTCCGATAGAGAGTAAACGCATATCACTGATGGAAGGGCTGCGGGTGATGTGGCGCAATGGTCCGTTCAAACGGCTGATGTTCGGATTCACGCTTGGAGCACTGGGTCCTGCAGTGGGCGGGCCACTGTATATCCTGTTTGTGGTGCATGTGCTGGAAGCGAACGTGAACAGCAATGTGGTGCTGCTGGTGTTCTATACCGCGAACCTCTTAGGTGTGATGTTGTGGAACCGGGTCGCCCAACATGTCGGCAAACGCAAGGCGTGGCTGATGGGCATGGCAACGGCCATGATTGCGCAGCCAGGTTACTGGTTCCTCGGGCCTGGCGATCTGTACTGGATGATGGTGGTCTTCTTCATACTGGGTCTGGGCATCGGCAGTTTTTCGGCTCTGCCCGCCGCCATGAAAGCCGACGTAGTGGATCTTGATCGATTGCGCAGTGGCGAAGACAGAACCGGGTTGTTCTTTTCTGTCTGGTCCCTCGCCAACAAGCTGGTTATCGCCTTTGCAGCCGGCTTCGTCTTGAACCTGCTGGCATTCTTCGATTTCCAGCCAAAGGATGGCGCCAATGGACCCGATCAGATCATGGCGTTGCGGGTCGTGTTCGTTTTTCTGCCAGTGGTGTTCTACGTGGCAGCGTTCGCCATGATGTGGAATTACCCGATTTCTGAAGCGCGACACAAGCGCCTGATCGGGATGCTGGAAAGAAAGAGCGCTCGACGTGCCAAGGCTACTCAAACAACTGGGGCCTGATCGGCCTCGCAGCTACCGCTCCGCTGGCTGCAACTTTTTCGAATTCGCCAGTGATCACGGTTGATTTTCCCGCTGACTTCCGTCCAACCGGACGTCATCAGTTACTGCTGATCGACGGAAGACTCATCAAACTCGGACGGGGAAATCATTATGCGAGTAAACCGAAAACTGGCTGCGCTCAGTGCGGCGATGGTGTTGAGCGCTGGCGTGTCGACTGCCAATGCGGCAGCACCATCGATCTCTGACGCCCACGTATTCTTCGAATTGAACGACACGGATCAGGATCTAGGCGTGCATGCCAAGGTCGAAGCGGATCCGTGGGTCAACCTGCAACTGTTCAATCGCTGGCGCCAGCGTCTGCTCAACATCAATGTTGAAGGTGTATTGGCGACGGAAGGGTTGAACGAGTTCTCGTTCGAGAGTTCCGAGCCGAATTTCAGACGGCTACCTCCAGAGGTCCTCTTCGGTCGGTATCCGGAAGGACAATACCTCTTGGTGGCGTTTGGCATCCACGGCGCTCGGATGGACCGCTTCACTGAGGTTTCACATCTGCTGCCGTCGCCACCGGTGGTTGCAGTCAATGGAATTCCTGCTGCTACCGACTGTGATAGTGAGGATATCCCCGAGTTCAGTGGTGATGACATTGAGATCGAGTGGGAGGAAGTGACCCATTCTCATCCTACGATTGGTCGGGTGAATGAGCCGGTTACCATCGTCAACTACGAAGTGATCATCGAGGTGCCGGAGGCGAACTGGAAGGCCAGTACGATATTGCCGCCGGATGCAGACAGCTTCGAGGTCCCGGAAGAGATTCTTGAACTCGCTGAGGAAGGGTTGGTGAAGTACGAGGTACTGGCGCGCGAGGCAAGTGACAATCAGACGGCGATCGAGAGCTGTTTTTTGATTGACTGATCAGGTTGGATTGGCTTGGATAGGATTGGTAGTTCACTTTGGCTGAGAGAACGCAGTCGCCTGGGTCACACCAGGCGACTTTTATGATGGGGTTGACTAACGATTGTTTGAGAAGGCCTGCAATTAGCCTCCATTGGACAATATCTACGCAACCGAAAATGCTGCGCAGGGGGTTTTAAGAGCTTCGGAACGATTGACTGGAGAGCAGGTCGGGATTGCAGCAGATATCAAACCGTGAGGTCACAACCCATGAAGTTGGCAGATTCAGTAGTGGGACGTGGAATAAAAACCGTCCTGTGGGGTCTCCTGTGGGAGCGGTCTCCCGACCGCGATTGGGCAGGAGAGATCGCGATCAGGAGATCGCTCCCACAACTTTTCCAGATCGGGAGAT
>JAYSTS010000016.1:0-3524 GCA_043719475.1 Gammaproteobacteria bacterium
GCGGAGGATTGAGTCATCCGGGTTTTACACGACCATAGACGTCATCAAACCGGACGATGTCATCCTCACCTAGATATGCACCCACTTGTACCTCAATCATTTCCAGATCGAGTTTGCCCGGGTTGGTGAGGCGGTGTTTGGCGCCAATGGGAATGTAGGTACTTTCATTTTCGACCAGCATGAAGGTTCGCTCTTCACAAACGACTTCAGCGGTGCCGCGTACCACGATCCAGTGCTCTGCCCGATGGTGGTGTTTTTGCAAGGACAAGCTTGCACCTGGTTTTACCCGAATGCGTTTGACCTGATAGCGTTGGCCGTCCTCGACAGTTTCGTAGCTGCCCCAGGGTCGAAACACCTCGCTGTGCACGATGTGCTCTTTCCGGTTTCGGCGCTTGAGGTCGGCAACGATAGCCTTTACATCCTGAACGCGATCCTTGGCGGAAATCAAAAGTGCGTCGGGGGTATCAACCACGACCAGATCGGACACGCCGATCGTCGTGACGAGTCGATCCTGTGACAGCACATAAGAGTTTGAGGTATCCAGTGCGACGACATCTCCCTGCAAACAGTTGCCATCCGCGTCTCGGGGAGACTCATCCCAGATCGCCGACCAGGAGCCAACATCGTTCCAGCGAAATGACACCGGGACTACCTGTGCTTTGCTGGTCTCTTCCATCACCGCGTAATCGATGGACTCACTTGGAGAATCCAGGAATGCCTTGCCAGGTCGAAAAAAATCCAGGTCCGGCTGACCAGTCGCAAAGGCGGTGCTGACCGCCGACGCAATCGCCGGTCGCAATCGCTGGAGTTCGTCGAGATAACTCTGCGCATGGAGCACGAACATCCCGCTATTCCACAGGTAGTCCCCAGCGGCAAGGTATGATTCGGCCAGTTCTTTGGCTGGCTTTTCCTTGAAGGAACGCACGGCCTGAGCTCCGCTCAACGACGGAGCATATTGAATGTACCCGTACCCTGTCTCAGCGCGATCCGGGCGCACACCGAAGGTTACGAATTGCCCTTGCGCGGCTGCGGCCACTGCGAGTTGCACTGCCTCGCCGAACGCCTCGTCGCCCGCGACCAGATGATCTGACGGAAGGAAAAGCAAAAGCGCGTTCGGGTCCTCCTGAATCGCTCGATGCGCGGCCAGGGCGATCGCTGGCGCCGTGTTCCGACCAGCTTGCTCCAGCATCAGTGACAAACAAGTCACCCCTGCGCCACGGCATTGTTCGGCAACAAGAAAGCGGTGATCTTCATTGCAAACCACGATCGGCAGTTCTGTCGTGACTGCTTTGGCTCTCAACAAAGTGTTTTGTAACAATGACTTATCGCCAAACAGGGCGTGAAACTGCTTGGGGAACAACTCGCGTGATAACGGCCAAAGGCGCGTGCCAGCACCACCCGCCAGAATCAGTGGGAACAATCTGGACATCAGGAACTCCGGGAAAACTCGAAAACAAAGTGTATCGAGTCGAGGAACAGGAAAACGAGTAGAAGTGCTCTGAATCGCGCGCGCGACGCTTCTCAGCCGACCTTTCTCAGCCGGTGAGGGCTTTCTTCACGAGCGCGCTGACCTTGCCCATGTCGGCTCGTCCTTCGATGAGTGGCTTCAGCTCAGCCATGACCTTGCCCATGCTCTGCATACCACCCGGAGCACCCGCTACTGCCTTGGCGACAGCGGCTTCGAGTTCTGATTCGGAGAGGGGTTGTGGCATGAAAGATGTGATCACGTCGATTTCATATTGCTCGATAGCCGCCAGTTCATCCCGCCCCGCCTGATTGTACTGGGTGATTGAATCATTGCGCTGCTTGACCATCCGCGCGAGTACAGACACGACCGCCGCGTCATCGAGCGTAATACGTTTATCGATTTCGATCCTGCGCACCTCGGAGGTGATGAGACGCAGCGCGGCCACGCGATCACGATCGCGAGCTTTCATCGAAAGCTTGGTGGCTTCGCCAATCTGCTCAAAGAGTGTCGGCAAGAGTGTCGGCATCATGCATCCAGTCATTCATCCAGGCGCTATGGGAAAAGCGTGTACGCGCGAATCTTTCACATGAGCGATCGATACAAGAATGCATCGTTTCTCCCACATCGTTTCGCCCACTCGGGGATCAGTACAGTCGCTCGAAACGACGGGTTTCCCGTTGCAGCTTTTTCTGGTGACGTTTGACGGCGGCGGCAGCCTTGCGCTTGCGCACAGTGGTCGGCTTTTCGTAAAACTCACGACGACGTACTTCCGAGAGTACGCCGGCTTTTTCGCAGGACCGCTTGAATCGTCGCAGCGCGACATCGAACGGCTCGTTTTCTTTGACTCGAACGTGGGGCATAAAACCCTTAAGCTTGGTAAAAAAGGCGGTGGATTCTATCCACTGCTCCATCAGGTTGCAAAACTGGCGTGAGCTCAACTCCGAATTTCCAGATGTACATCCTCGGTATCGAAACATCGTGCGACGAAACCGGGGTGGCAATCTACCACCCCGAGCGTGGTCTGGTCGCTGAAAAACTACACAGTCAGGTAGATTTACACGCGGCCTACGGCGGTGTGGTGCCTGAATTGGCCAGTCGAGACCATGTCAGCCGGCTATTACCGCTGGTTCGAGAGGCGGTCGAAGAGGCTGGCTTATCTCTCTCCGACCTTGCTGCGGTGGCTTATACGGCAGGTCCAGGGCTCCTTGGTGCACTGTTGGTGGGTGCTACTTTCGGACGAACCCTGGCATGGGGGCTTCAGATACCGGCAATCGCCGTCCATCACATGGAAGCACATCTGCTGGCTCCGCTGCTTGGGGATCATCGCCCGGAATTTCCTTTTGTGGCGCTGCTGGTATCCGGCGGCCACACCCAGCTTGTGCTGGTCCGCGCGGTAGGTGACTACACCTTGCTCGGTGAGTCGGTTGATGACGCCGCCGGAGAAGCCTTCGACAAGACCGCCAAACTGCTCGGGCTGGGTTATCCCGGCGGACCGAAACTGGCTGTCTGCGCCCTTGCTGGGGTCCCGCAACGATTCACCTTTCCGCGCCCAATGACTGATCGCCCTGGTCTCAACTTCAGCTTCAGCGGCCTCAAGACACATGCATTGACTACCATCAGACGCCTTGAGCCGCTTGACGATCAGGACCGTGCCGACATTGCACTCGCCTTCGAGGATGCAGTGGTCGACACCTTGTTGATCAAATGTCGCCGCGCCGTTGCCACCACGGGTGTTCAGGATCTTGTCATGGCTGGCGGCGTCGCGGCTAATCACAAGCTGCGTCAGCGAATGCAGGAGCTTGATCCCATCCGGATTCACTACCCTGCTCTCAACCTGTGTACCGACAACGGTGGGATGATTGCCTATGCGGGTTATCTGCGTTACATCCGCGGTGAACAGGCTGGTCTGGCCATCGATACCAAAGCACGTTGGCCAATCACGGATCTCACCCGGCCGTCTCAATGCATGACCTGATCATCATCAAAGGCCTGCGTTTTGACTGCATCGTCGGCATCAATCCACCAGAGCGAATCAACCCTCAACCCCTGCAACTGG
>JAYSTS010000151.1:0-2746 GCA_043719475.1 Gammaproteobacteria bacterium
GCGAACCATGCAGCAGGCGGTTTATCAACCCGGCAACATCGGTCACTTTGGACTGGCGCTCACGCACTACATGCATTTCACGTCGCCCATCCGCCGCTACGCGGATCTCGTTGTGCATCGTGCGATCAAGGCTGTGCTGCACGCAAAAAAACCACCCGTCGAAGAAGCGGCGCTTACGGACATTGGCACACACATTTCGCTCACCGAGCGTCGAGCGGAGCAGGCAGAACGCGCGGTCGACAACTGGCTGAAGTGTGATCTCGTGCAGGAACACATTGGCGAGGAGATCGGTGGTCGTGTCGGTGGTGTCACCGAGTTCGGCTTGTTCGTTGAACTCGATGGGTATTTTGTACAGGGACTGGTTCATATCTCCGAGCTGGGTCAGGACTACTATCGTTTCCATCCGCAATCGATGGCGCTGATTGGTGATCGTTCCGGCCAGCGTTTCCAGCTTGGTGATGTCTTGCGGGTGCGCATTCGTGATGTTCGTCCGCCACTGGGTCGGATCGATCTGGAGATCGTTCAGGGTGGCCGGAAGCGTGACAAGGAGTCCAACGGCAAACCGGGTGGTGAGCGCACCAGTAAGGGACACGAACGCGGTGGGCGTCGAGCCACACGCAAGCGATGAGTTATGTCCATGGCTTTCACGCCGTTCGTGAGGTTTTGACCACGCATCCGGAACGAGTTCGTTCTCTGCATTACGTTCAAGGCAGGCGAGACAGTCGGGTGCAGGAACTCATTGCTCTCGCCAAAGAGGCGGGTCTGCGGTTCGAGGCGGTCGATCGTGCATGGCTCGATTCGCGTATTGAAGGTGCTCACCAGGGCGTGGCGGCCTACTGCCAGGCCCTGGCGCCAACGTCGGAGTATGAATTCCTGCCGATGCTTGCAACCCTGCCGAAACCAAGACTCTTGCTGGTGCTCGACGGGTTAACCGATCCGCGCAATCTCGGCGCCTGTTTGCGCTCAGCCAATGCAGCAGGGGTGCAGGCCGTGATCTTTCCGGAGCGGCATACGGCGCCGATCAATGATGTCGTACTAAAGACCGCAGCGGGTGGCGCGGAGGCGCTCACGCTGGTGGCCGTGACCAACTTAGCCAGACACCTCGATGCCCTGAAAGCCGCTGGTTTCTGGCTCGTGGGTACGGATGATCAGGTCGAATTGCCCTGGTATGGCGCAGACTATCGAGGCGATATCGCGCTCATCATGGGTAGCGAGGGTGAGGGCATGCGCCGCTTGACCCGCGAGGCTTGTGACCATCTGGTCGGTATTCCCATGGCCGGGTCGGTATCGAGCCTGAATGTCTCGGTAGCCACCGGAATTCTGCTGTTCGAGGTGGTCCGGCAGAGGACATCGGTCGAATCGGTCAAATAGGCTGATCGATAGGCTGTTGATCGAGAGGCTTGCCAGTGCGCAGGCACCTCTCTAGAATTCGCGGCCCTTCAACCTTGCCCCACGTTGCATCGGTTCCAGTTTGGGACTCTTTAGCGGGGGCGCGATGTCGAATGTCGAGATTCGGCGGGTACACCAAAAGGAGACGCGATGCGTCATTACGAGATTGTTTTCCTCGTGCATCCTGATCAGAGCGATCAGGTGGCAGGAATGGTCGAGCGTTATCAATCCCTGATCGAACGGGGCGGTGGCAAGGTTCACCGCATCGAAGACTGGGGCAGACGCCAGCTCACTTTCATCATCGCCAAGATTCACAAGGCGCATTACGTGATGATGAACATCGAAGTCGACAAGCCGACCCTCGATGAACTTGAAAGCTCCTTTCGTTTCAATGATGCGGTAATCCGCCACCTGATGATTCGCCGCAAGCATGCGGAAACAGGTCAGTCGAAGATTTTCGAAGAAGAACTGCGTGACCAGGAAAAAGAGCGCGAGCGTGATCGAAGACGTGAAGAAGACGTTGCCTCGCGCCGTCGTGAAGGCAGCAATGATGAAGAGGCTGGTCGGGTAGAGAACACTGCCGAAGACACCGCTGAGGAGAGTGCAGAATGAGCCGTTTCCGTCGTCGTCGTCAGGGCGAAGTCAATATTCAGTCCGAAGAAGCGGATTACAAGGATCTTGATTTTCTGCGTCAATTCATTGGTGAAACAGGCAAGATCGTACCGGCACGTATCTCCGGCGCTTCTGCGAAGTTTCAGCGGAAGTTGACCAACGAGATCAATCGGGCGCGCTTCCTGGCTCTGCTGCCCTACACCGACCAGCACAAGTAAGGAGCAGTCATGGTTCATGTCATTCTGCTGGAGCCTGTAACCAACCTTGGCACCCTTGGTGACGAGGTCAACGTCAAACCCGGTTACGCTCGTAACTATCTGTTGCCACAGCACCTGGCGGTGCGCGCAACTCCAGAGAACCGCGATCTCTTCGAGGGTCGGCGTGCGGAACTGGAGCGCGCTGCGGACGACAAAATGACTGCGGCACGTGGTCGAGCGACAGGGCTTGCCGGCGTTGTGGTCACGATTTTTGCGAAGGTTGGCGACGAAGGTCGTCTCTTCGGATCGGTTGGAACTGGTGAAGTGGCCGACTCGCTCACTGCGCTCGGTCATGAAGTTCGCAAGTCAGAAGTGCGCATGCCGTCCGGCGTGATTCGTGTGGTCGGTGAATACGATATCGCCATTCAGTTGCACTCGGACCTCACGGCCACCGTGAAGGTTATCGTCGCAGGCGAGTAGCCCCTTGCTGAAACACCCGATGCTGTGGAATGCAGCGTCGGGTCGCTTTCTCCACGCTCCTTTCGTTC
>JAYSTS010000152.1:0-16675 GCA_043719475.1 Gammaproteobacteria bacterium
GTTTTCGATGAGTCCAACCGCCGGATGCGGGTCCGCATGTCCGGTGGTGTGGGAGGGGTGACGGGCGCAATCCCGTTACCCCGACCCGATCAAGAGACCGCAAAGTCACGATACCTAATGTCTGTCTGTTGGAGTGATCTCCTGATCGCGATCTTCGATGATCCCGACAATCGCGGGAGACCGCACACAAGAGACCACTCCCCACCCAGGAGACCACTCCCCACCCGTACCGGGCGCTCAGACACCTCGCCACAGATCGTTCAGCTTCCGACAGGTCATGGTCAGCATCGCGAACTCCCCGCCCTGGGACTGAGCGAGATCCCGCACGATCGCCTGCCAGTTGAGGCGTTGTGAGTCGTGATGCTGAAGCCAGTCGTCCGGGGTAAGACCGCTGGCCGCGGATGAGGCCGCCAGACGACTTTGTGCGGCGGTGACATCTTCGACGAGGATGTCGCGCTCCATGGCCTGCCAGTGGGTCGCAGGCTCGATCGCCAGCAGTTTCTCGGCCAGAGAATCAAGCGCCAAGACGCCACCCAGCGTCGTGTGGTGGTCCGCGACTATGGAAATATCGAGTTGTCCCGTCGCCGCCGCATCACCGATGGCAAAAGCGGTGACCCAGGCCGACGCTTCTGCGGTTCGAGTCGCAAGTTCGCAACTCACACCGGCGGCCCGCCAGGTTTCGATGCGAGCGCGCGCCTGCGCTGCGCGTGACGGTCCGAGCAGTGCCAGACGGCGGTCATTGATACCCATCAATACCGGCGTGAACTCGGCTGCCAGCGAATCGATCGAGCTGGCTGCGCGCCGATTTCGCAGCAGCCAGCGGGTGGCATGGCGGGCCACTTCAAGCAGCTCGAGGCGCATCGCCAACTTGACCTGCGCAGTTGAGTTTTCCCGTTCGATGTCGAGCCAATGGGTCTGCAGGTCAAGACACCGATACGCCGCGAAGAAAGCGCGAGCCACTTCGTCGACCGTACCCCCAACCATTTCACGCAGGTGCATCAGGGACGTGATACCAAGATGGTGCACGATGACGTTGGCGGCCTGGGTTGAGATGATCTGTGTACACAGACGATGCCGTTGCATCTCGCGTCCAAATTGACTCACCATGGAAGCAGGGAAAGCAGAGTGCAGCAATGTTCGCGCGGCTGGATCATTGGCAAAGTTGCCCTCAACCAGCTCCCGCTTGATGTGCATCTTGGCATAGGCAACGAGCACGGCGAGTTCCGGGCGAGTCAAGGCTCGACCTTGCCGGGCTCGCTCCTGCAGGTGTGCATCACTCGGCAGACCTTCGAGCGTGCGGCTCAATCCCATATCACGCTCGAGCGCAATGATGAAGCGTCGGTATTCATCCTGGCGACCCAGGCTGTGTTGTTCGGCCAGCGAAATGGTGAGGGTTTGCTGGTCGTTGTTGCCCAGCACCAGATCGGCGACTTCGCCGGTCATATCCAGAAGGATCCGGTTGCGATGTTTGAGGGTCAGCTCGCCGGCCGCAACCAGTTCATTGAGCAGGATCTTGATGTTGACCTCATGGTCGGAACAGTCCACACCTGCGGAGTTGTCGATGAAATCGGTGTTGATTCGTCCACCCTGTTCGCTGAAGGCGATTCGAGCGGCCTGGGTCAGACCCAGGTTGCCACCTTCACCGATCACCCGACAGCGCAGTTCTGTGGCATCGACGCGTACGCTGTCGTTGGCGCGATCGCCCACCTGTTCATGGGTTTCGTGGGGCGCCTTGATGTAAGTACCGATTCCCCCATTCCAGAGTAGATCGATGGGTGCCTTGAGCAGTTCATGAATGAGTTCATCAGGCGACAGCGTGTCCGCTTCGAGTGCAAAGCGTGCGCGCATTTCCGGGGTGATCACGATGCGTTTGACATCCCGCCTGAACACACCACCACCGGCAGAAATCAGGGCGTCGTTGTAATCTGCCCAGGTTGATCGATCAAGACTGAAAAGACGGCTGCGCTCCTGATGTGCAACCTGGGTGTCCGGGTGCGGGTCGATGAAAATGTGTTGATGATTGAAAGCGGCCACCAGGGCGATGGCGTTCGACAGGAGCATGCCGTTGCCAAACACGTCGCCAGCCATGTCGCCGACTCCCAGCACCGTGGTCTCCTGGTTCTGCACGTCGATGCCCAGTTCAGCGAAGTGCCGACATACCGAAATCCATCCACCACGCGCCGTGATCCCCATCTGCTTGTGATCGTAACCGTTGGATCCGCCTGAAGCGAAGGCATCTCCCAGCCAGAAACCGCGCGCCATGGAGATACTGTTGGCGAGATCAGAAAACGTCGCGGTTCCCTTGTCGGCGGCGACGACCAGATAGGGATCATCACCATCGTGGCAGCGTGTGCGCTCTGGATGGTGTATTGCACCGTTGACGATGTTGTCAGTGACGTCCAGCAGCCCACCGACAAAATCGGCGTAACACCGTTTACCCTCGTTCAGGCGGTCCCCCGGATTTGGGTCGCGGACCACAAAGCCACCCTTGGCACCGGTGGGCACGATCACCGCATTCTTGACGGTTTGTGCTTTAACCAGGCCAAGTACTTCGGTGCGATAGTCTTCATGGCGGTCGGACCAACGAAGGCCACCGCGGGCGATCGGACCGCCGCGCAGATGCAAACCCTCGACGTGCGGCGCACTGATGAAGATCTCGTGAGCCGGAACTGGCGAGGGAACCTGGCCTATCCGACTTGGCGAAAGCTTCAGGGCGATCACCTTTCGAGCAGCCTGATAGAAGTTGGTGCGATCTGTCGCCAGCATGAGTTCGAGCATTCGACGCAGCGCGCGATCCTCGTTCAATACAGCTACGCCGTCAGCGTACCGAATGAAACCGGCTTCCAGTTGATCAACCGTTTGGCCTTCGTAGTCGGGGTCAAAACGCGCTGCAAAGATCTGGCAGAGCAAGGTTGCGGCGTGCGGATGTTTGCTCAGGGTATCGGCTGTAAAGTCCTGGCTGAAGCCGAATCTGAGTTGTTTGTTGTAACGCGCGTACGCACGCAACACGGCGATCCAGTCAACCGACAGGTTGGCGGCCAGCATGAGCTGGTTGAAGCGATCATTTTCAGCATTGCGGAACCATATCCTGATCATGGCCTGGGCGAACCGTTCGGAACTGACAGCCAGGTCCACAGGCGCGCAATAATGGACCAGGAAATCCTGCAGATGGATCGGATTACTGCCCGCCTGATTGACGATCTGCGATGTTTCGGTGTCCACCCTCAGGCCCATGTTCTCGAGCGCTGGAATCACGTCCGACAGAGGCAGTGCGGTACGTGCGTGATACAGCTTGATGTGGAAGGCGTTCGACTTTTCTTCTGGCCGCCGATACAGGTGAGTCACCAAGGGGGTTGATTCGGTGACCTGCTCGAGACGAACGATGTCATCAACTGCACTTCTGGCGGCGTAGGTCTCGCGATATCCGGCGGCAAAGCCCGCCGCATATTTGCGTACCAGCAGTCTGCCCTGGCTTTCACCGAATGCACTCTCAGCCTGGCTGGTCAGCTCGGCGACCCAGTCGTGTGTCATGGCGATGATCTGCTGCTCGATTTCCCGAGATTCGACGGTCCGTTGTGCGCCAGGCTGAACCCTCAGTGTGAAGTGCAGGCGAACCAGAATCGACTCAGAGAAGTACGGTTGATACTCCGCGTGGGTGGCACCGAATGTACTGACCAACAGACTCTGCACCCGCTCGCGGATATTCGTGTTGTAGAGATCGCGTGGCAGGAATACCAGGCAGGTGACAAACAGACCATACCGATCCGTGCGCGTGAACACCCGTGTATGTCGCCGTTCATGAATGTGCGTGATGGCGAGAGCTTGTTGGAAAAGCTCGTTTTCGCTGATCTGCAGCAATTCATCACGTGGGTAGGTAGCCAACACCTGGGCCAGTACCTTGCCATCAAAGCCGTTGGGATCGAGTGCCGATCGCCCCGCGATGTTGTTCAGTTTGCTGCGCACGGTGGGAATGCTGATCGGATGTTCGAGATAGACCCTTGATGTATAGAGGCCGAGGAATCCCCATTCGCCGGTCACCCGGCCATGTTCATCCATCAGTCTCAAGCCGACGTAATCCGGATAGGCAGGTCGATGCACACGAGAGAGGGTGCCGGATTTGGAAAACGAAAGCAGGTCTGGTTCCAGCAGGAAGGCCTGCGTTTGTGCGGGTTGTTGTGAGAGGCGCCGTTCGGATGCGGGGCCGCGAAGTCGCAGGACGCCGAGTGTGGATTCAGGCACCTGGACAATGGTGTCGTGGATGTAGCGGAATTCACGGTAGCCGAGGAAGGTGAAGTGGTTGTCGCCCAGCCAGTGCAGGAATTCGATCGCTTCGATCTGTTGTTGGGTAACCGGCAAGGTCTGCAGATGGCTGATCCACTCGGAGAGGCGGGTGCGCATCGTCGGGAAGTCGATGACACAAGCCCTGACATCACGCAGCGCATGTTCAACCAGTTCGGTGAGTCCGGCGATTTCGGAATCTGGCAAGCGGTCGATCTCGGCGTGAATGAAAAGCTCGCGCGCCTCAGTGGAAGGCTCGCGGGTCAGCTCGACGAGATCGCCCTGTGGGTTGCGCGTGGTCGTATACACGACGTTGTTGAAGTAGTGCGCGGTGACACCACATTGGGCCAGCACCATCAATAGCGAATCAACGACAAACGGCATGTCCGGTGCGATGACTCGCAGGGTGGTGTGGGTCGAGTCCCATCCGTCGCGGGCGTGGCATGAGTTGCAGACCAGGACTTGGGTACCACCGGTGGGTCGTTCCGCAAACAGGCGCCAGTTCTCGATGGTTACGCCAACGTCGTCACTGATCGAACGTCCGAGCAGGTCTTCGTCGGGTGATTTCGACCAGAACAGTTGCGCAAAGGCGCTCGCCAGGCGGAGCTCGTCGCTGGCCAGACGCTCCGCGATTCCCCGGGTTACCAGATCTGCATGACTTGGTAACACCAGGTTGGTTGCGTGATTCATCGATCAATCCGTTTCCGTACGAAGTAGCGCGGAATGGTCGCACGCAGGCAGTTTGGGAACTGTTCACTGCTTCAAACCTGCGCGTACCGGGTTGAGCGGGTTGTGCAGATTATCCGGGGGCGTCGGACGAGCCGATTGAACGATGCAGGAATTGGGTAATGGCAGCCATGTTGTTGTCCCGAGGCACGAGTACTGCGGCCCCGGCAATGGTTGCGTACTCGAGCAGCGGCTCCGGGCTGTCTTCGATTCCAATCGTCGAAATGTTGTCGGCAGACATGGATTTACCGACTTGATAGAGCCTCACCAGATCGAAAACGCCCAAGTCGGTCTGCACATGTTGACGCTGCGCCTTGGCCAGTTCATTCATGACGGTTGGTGTAACGAGCCCTTCCAGATTCGACAGACGCTGCGAAAACGCGCTGAGAATTGCGCGTTGCCGCGCGGCGCGGTCGATATCTCCACGCGTCGAGGTCATGCGTGAGCGCGACACGTAGAGTGCGGCACGGCCGTCCAGCAGGTGAACACCGGCCTGGTAGTCCAGTACACCATACTCGGCTTCGAAATTTGCATCGTGGAGGGGCTGTGTGAATTCCACCTCGATACCGCCTACCGCATCGATGACCTGCACAAAGGCCTGGAAATCCAGACGTACAAAGTGATCAACATGGACCGAAAACACGTCGTTGAACACTACCTTGATCTTCGTCGCATCGTGGTCTGGGTCTGCGGAGTTCACGGCAGCCAGGGCCGCGTTAATCCGCTGTCCAGATCCGTCCGCAGCGCGCAGATACAGGTCACGTGGAATGCTGAACAGGACCGTGCTGCCGTCCTTCAGATTGATACTGGCGAGCATGATCGTATCGGTGAGGCTGCCACCGGCATGGCCTTCGCCACCGACGCCAAGCACGGCGATATTCATCACTTTCCTGGTGTCTGCGGACGATGTCGTGGCGTGTTGCCCCGATGCGAGGCGGGTGACTTCGTGCATCCCGGCCGGTTGAAAAATCAGCAACCCGAGAATGCAGAACCCTGCGCACACCAGAAGGGTGACCAGCATGCGCCCGCGACGACTTTTCTTTTCCTGCACCAGAATGTCCTTTGAATCAGAGCGTTGAACCGGTGATTGCAGAGCAGTGTAGGGGGCGCCCGATGGGCTGATGTAGGCCGATTGTGAACAGCAGATTGGCAGGTTGTGAAACAGGGCACGAAATCACCTCGCCTGTGTCACGAAGCCGACGGCTGGATCGGTGTCCGGCGCCAGCGATGCGGCACAATAACGGGAATCATGCCAATGCACGAAAATCAGGTCCTTCCAGGAGAGCCTCTGCGGGTCACCGTGTACCCGACGGACGTGTCTGACTATACCGCTCAGGTTTATGCTGGCCTGTTTGAGCTGGAAGCGCGCGGCGAAGTGTTGTTGTCCATTCGGCGGTGTACCGATCACCGCTTGTTTGCGCCGCATACGGTCTACCTGGAAGTCGATGCGCCAGGCTTGGCCACCACGCAACGCCTGCTGATCGACCTGATCGATAGTGCGATGTTGCAGGCACCACAGGCACTGGCCCTGGTTGATTGTTATGCGAAACGAAGTTTGCGGGCGACGACTGAGACGGGAACCTCTGCCGTCCGCTTTATCCCATACGGTTTGCACTATGCAGCCCGCAGTGTATCCATGTCCGCGCGACAACAGGCGATACTGCATTGGCGAGCGGCCTATCGAGGCGGGTTGTCTTATAGCCTGCGCCAGAAAGTCGATACTGCGATGCAGGCAGGAGTTCGATTGATCAGGCGCCGCACTGCGTTTGCTCCAACGGCACCGATGCATATCGCGGCGTTTGAAGGCGCGCAAGGCGCGAAGACACCCCAGATTTTTTTTGCGACCCGCGTGTATGGGCCGGACGAAGCGCCGTTGGCGGCGGATCGCGAAGCGGCCAATGAAACACGCGTGGCACTGGTTCGCGTTTTGCGAGCAACCTTTGGTGGCCGATATGTCGGGGGTTTGCGCCCTTCGAAGTATACCGTTGATCACTACGCCGACAGTGTTGTCGTGAATCCGGACAATCGCGTCTGGCATCACCATTCTGGACTGGCCTCGCTCATCCATGTGAACAGCGCTGGGCTGCATGGATCCACTGGCTGGAAATTTGCTGAAGCCCTCGCGCAGTCGAGTTGCCTTGTCAGTGAACCGAGCCTGGACCGGCAACCCGAACGGTGCGTGGACGGTGAGCACTTTCTATCGTTCACCACCGTTGATCAATGTGTTGCCCTCTGCGAAGACCTGCTGATCGACACACAACGCGCAAACGAACTGCGACACAACGGTCACGTCTATTATCAGCGTCATGTTCACCCAGAGGCGTTGATGCGCGCATGTCTGCACCAAACGCTGGAGGCCGAAAGTCAGGTTTCTTTGATGAGCGACTGGGAGAAATCGGGCGATGCCGGCTGAGCTTACGACCAGGGCCTGGCTGATCGTCTGTTTGCTGCTCTGGGCGAACGTCGTTCGTGCCGGTCAGTGCGAAGAGCATTCAGCGCTGTTGAACGCCGGTTTCGAACTGCCCTTGATCTCGAGTAGTACTCCTGTCGCGTTGGAGGAGTACCCCGGCGTCAAACTCTACAATCAGACCGATGTACCGGGTTGGCGAACCTTGGGGCCGAGTGGCGCAATCGAACTGTGGCAGACCGTAACCAGCGGTGTCCCGGCGTATGCGGGTCAGCAATTCAACGAAGTGCAGGGACCTAGCCTGCACTCCATCTATCAGGATGTCACCAGCGTGCCCGGGTCCACGATCCGTTGGCAATTCGCGCATCGTGGGCGTCAAGGGAACGACACCATCGAGGTGCGGCTGGGACCTACGACATCCACGGTCGCGCAGAGTCAGTTTACAACCGGTACAACCAGCTGGCAGGTTTACAGCGGTACCTACGTGGTGCCCGCCAACCAGACTACAACACGATTTGAACTCAAGCCGATCAGCTCCGCAGGTGGCGCGTCCGTCGGCAATCTGGTGGACGCCGCTTCGCTGTCTGTTCTCTGCGACTATGGTGATGCGCCGACAGGTTTCCCGGTACTTGCCGTGGATGGTGGAGCTGCGCATGTCGTGGTCCAGTCGATACGTCTGGGCGTTCTGATCGACACAGAAGCCGACGGTGTCAACTCAAGTAATGCAGGGAACGACGACCAGACCACCAGCGATGATGAAGACGGTCTGCTGGCGCCAACCACTGTCTACAACTTAGGCTCGACGAACACCCTGGCGATACGGGCTAACGTGAGTGGATTTGTCAGTGTGTGGATCGATGTCGGTCGTGATGGTGCCTGGCAAATTGGAGATAGACTGATTGCCGACACGCCTGTGGTCGCGGGGACCAACAATATTTCATTCAGCCTGCCGCTGGGGGGTAGTCCTGGCAGCGCCGCGTTGCGGATTCGTCTGACGCAAAACAATCCAGCAGGTGCGCTGGGTGTCGGAGGTTATTGGGTCAATGGCGAAGTTGAAGATCACTTTGTCACTCTGAGGGTTACGGCGCACGTGCGATATCGGTTTGACGAGTTTGAGTGGACGGGGAGCGGTACCGAAGTCATCAACAGCGGTACAGTCGGACCAAATGGCTCCGCAGCCGGTGGCGTCAACACGAATCAGCCCTTGCCAGCACTGACCGGCGCTTCAGGGACCTGTAGTTTTGGCTTGTTCGACGGCATCAATGATGCGGTGAACCTGGGTTACATTGCCGAGCTTGATCAGACCTACCCGCCTGACGGACTTACGCTTGCGGCCTGGGTTCGTTCGAGACGTACGATAAGTGGCGAACAGATGCTCCTGGTGCGAGGTGTCGCAGGTTCCGGAAGTAGCCGACAGGAACTGGCGCTGTATACGGCTAACGGGCGATATGAGCTACGCCAACTGCGTGGTTCAGCGACACTGAGGATCGGTGCATCGATTCCAGCAGCTGATCTTGGCAATTGGATACACCTCGCAGCGGTTTACGATGGTACGGTCTGGCGCCTGTATCGGAATGGTTCGGTACTCACGACCTCAGCGTCGACGGCGGGGCCACAGCCGAATTCACAGGCATTGTGGTCCATCGGCGCGAGGCATCCAGCTAATAGTAGTGGGGGGGGTGGGGCATTCCAGGGTGATATCGATGAGGTGCAGTTGTGGCGTCGTACACTGCAAGCATCTGAGATCGCAGCGCTGGTGACCGAACGCCACACGTGTCCTCAAGCCAATCTCCTGGTGCTCAAATCGGTCGCGCCTGAAAGCGATTCCTCTGGTACGACCAACCCGAAGTCGACTCCCGGATCGACGGCAATCTACACCATCGCGGTCACCAACAGCGGTGCCGGAGGTACCGACCGCAGCAGCCTGCTGTTGACCGATCTCCTGCCGGCGGAGGTCGATTTCTGGTCGGGTGATTTTGACGGTGCGGGTTCGCCGGTGTGGTTTGTCAACGGATCGCCGTCATCGGGCCTGGTCTGGTTATTCACCAACCTTTCCAGCACCACAGATAGTGTGGAATTTGCGGATGCCAGTGGTCAGGTCATCATTCCGAATGGCGGCTACGATCCTGCGGTACGCGAACTTCGTATCCGGTTTGATGAGCGCATGCGTCCAGCTGGTGCGACGTTCACGGTTCGTTTCCGCGTGCGGGTGAAGTAGGCAAGGCAGGGAGTCTGCGCGGGAGAAGCTCGACGGGCTGCGGCTGCGCCACTTCGGCCCGCTTTTCCGTTTGCTTTCGTTGCGTAATGCTTGACGGGAGAGAAGGTCGGGATTGCAGCGGAAATCAAACCGTACGGTCATTACCGATGAAGTTGGCAGGTTCAGTAATGAGACGTCGAGTAAAAGCGCCCTGTGTGCGCGATCTTGTGATCGCGAACCGTTGGTTCCGTGACTTTGTGGGAGCGATCTCCTGATCGCGATTTTCCACTCGGCATCGCGGTCGGGAGACCGCTTCTGCGGCGGAGAGGGTTGCCCGACGCCGCGATGAGTTGTGCGGCCGCCTTCTGCCGCGCAGACTCCACGCCTGTCAGAGAAAAATCCCCGATAAACGATCCAGCGTCCACATGCCAGCAACACATCCCATCACCCACACAGTGGCGGTCTGCGGCATCCTCGATGCGGTGAGGCGTGACAGACCACGCAGCAGCAAGAGCATAACGAGGATCACCAACAGTTGGCCGACCTCGATGCCCACGTTGAATAGAAACAGTGACAGGGCCAGCTGATCCCGAGGCAAGCCGATTTCAGCCAGAACGCCAGCGAAACCAAAGCCGTGCAGCAGACCAAACAGCATCGCCATGATCCAGGGTCTGGCTCGGGTGAGGATAGATCTCTGGTCAGCCGGCATAACCAGTTCACGGGCGAGGAACAGGATGGACAGCGCGATGACCGCTTCGATGGGTGCTTGCGGTACATGCACCAGTTCCAGTACCGACAAGGCGAGTGTGACGCTGTGTGCAACCGTGAACGCGGTGATGGTCTTGAGCAGATCCAGACGGCCGGAAATGAGCAGCACCAGACCCACGACAAACAGCACGTGATCAATGCCGAATAGCAGATGCTCGATACCCAGTTGCAGATAGCTGGTCGCCGACGGTGCGTTGTCGTTCAGGTCGACCGATGGGCTGGACGACCGTAATAAATGATTGACCGTGCTGCCGTCTGCACGGTCCACCCGAACGAGCACATCAGTCAACGTGGCAGACAAGCCTTCAATGGTCAGCTGCGCCTCATGCAGCGGACAGTGCGCGATGTAGTACGTGAGAGTAGCCGACCCTGCAAACTCGGGAGACCGTGAAGACTCAAGTTTGCAGGCCGGCGCGAAGGAGGGTATGAGTGGAAGTTGTCTGCCTTCAAGCAGCGGCTGCTTCCACATCACCGTCCAAGAGCCATCGGCCTCCTCTGTAAGCTTTAGATAGGCAGGCCGAACTTCGTGTGCGTGTGCTTGAGCGGTAAGCAGGAAAACAGCGATCAGCAGACAGCGGACAACCATGATCGGGCTCAATCAGACTGAACGATGGTGTACTGCGACTTCAGGTTGTCGTAGTACGCGCTGTTGGCGATCTTCCGGGCTTCCATCTGAAAGTCCGCCAGCACACGATCGCGTACTTGTGCAAAAGGTATGAGTGCGGTTGGCAGCCGCTCTTCGATGCGGACGAGATGCCAGCCATACGCTGAGCGGATCGGCCCCTGCCAGCCTGGCCCTGAAAGTGCTGCAATTTCCGTCGCGAATGCCTGGCCAAAGAGATCGCCGATTTCTCGCGTTGAACGCTGTGCATAGGATTTCTGCAGCATAAAGGGGTCGTCGGCGAGTGCTTCGTCCGACAGCGCGTGTTCGGCGTCCGTCTTTGCGTCCGGACGACGATCAACGCTGAAGTAGCGATGTGTGAAGCTGATTCGCTCAGGTTGTGTATAAACGGACTGATGTCCCTGGTACCACGCTTTGAGCATCACATCGTCTGGTGGTGTGTTTGTAGCGATGTCTTCAGTGAGAAAGGTGAGCTTCTGCACCAGGCGCCGCCGCACGATGGTGTCGTCAGCATCCAGGCCCAGTTTTTTTGCTTCGCGATAGTAGATTTCTTCCCGGACGAACGCGTCGACCAGGCCCGTCATTTCCTCCGCAGAGGGTGGACGCTGCATCTGCACTTGCCATTGATCCGCCAGCCGGGCGACTTCAGCTGGTGTGATGTCAATCCTTACGTTCTCCGAATCCGGCTGCCAGTAATTGCCGGCCGCCAGAAGAATCGCGCCGACGAAGAGAAAGGTGATCAACGGATCAGACAGAAACTTCATCAGTTCATCTCATAGCCACCGGCGACCGTGAGGGCGATGCCTGTGACATTCGGAGCACTGGCGAGATAAACGACGGCCTGGCCCATGTCGGCTACGGTTTGTGGCCGTCCGAGGGGAATGGTTCGCTCCATGCGGGCGTTGAAATCAGCATCTTTTTGTTCGGAATTCAAACCGTTACCGGGTAGCAAGTGGTCCAGCCACATGGCGGTGCCTACCATTCCGGGGCAGATCGCATTCACCCGGATGCCGATCGGAGCCAGCTCTGCGGCCAACGCCTGGGTGATGCCAATGGCAGCAAACTTCGAGCCGCAGTAGGCAGACATGTGCGCATAACCTTGTTTGCCTGCAATCGACGCAGTGTTGATGATGGCGGCATGCTTCGAGGCGCGCAGCGCTGGCAATGCAGCCTGGGACATCAGGAATATGCCCTTAGTATTGACGGCGAAGATGCGATCCCACTGTTCTTCGCTGAAGGTATCAATCGGCCCGGAGTCGACGATGCCTGCATTGTTGGCCAGCACGTCCAGACCCCCAAAGGCTTCAATGGTTGCAGCGACTGCCATTTTGCAGCTGGTGGCATCGGTCACGTTGACTGACGTCGAATTGATTGTGCCGATGGCAGAGAGCTCATCAACACAGCGCGCGAGCTCTTCACTGCCAGCCAGCTTGTAGCGCCATTCCCGAGCGGCCGATGGCAGATCGGCGATCATCACCTTGGCCCCGGCTTCGAGACAGGCCTGTGCGATACCTCGACCGATACCTCGCGCACCACCCGTCACCAGGACGATTCGACCGGCGAGTTGCATGTTCCCTTCTCCCCTTTATTTGCGGGGCAGTATAAGGGGAGCGCCGGTCGGCGTGCGCAGTCCCGTTTCAGGCAGCGAACTTGTGCAGGTGATGGTCGGTGTTACCGAACATCGCATCAATCACCAGCAGACGTTTGAAAAAGTGGCCAACCCGCAATTCTTCGGTCATGCCCATGCCTCCATGCAGTTGCACCGCACTCTCACCGACGAAGATCGCCTGTTTTCCCACCAGCGCCTTGAGTGCATGAACCATGCGGTTGGCCTGTGCGCCAGCCGCTGCGACCTCCATGGTCGCGCGCAAAAGCATGGATTTGCATTGCTCGGTTTCCATGAACATTTCCACCATGCGGTGTTGCAGAACCTGAAAGTCTGCGAGTGGGTGATCGAACTGTACGCGTTGCTGTGTGTATTCGATGGTGTCCTTGTACAGCACTTCCATGGCACCAATGGCTTCCGCGCAGATGGCGAGGATTCCGTCATTGACCACGGCCTGCAACAACGTCAGGCCCTCGCCGACACCGCCCAGGGTATTGGCCTTGCTAACCCGAACGTCCTTCAAGGTGATTTCTGCGGCTTGCAGTCCGTCGACGGTCGGGAAGGACTGACACGTCACACCTTCCGCATCGGCGTCGATCAGCAGCATGGTGATACCTGTCTCGTCGAGCTGTCCGCCGGCAGTGCGACAGGCGACGATCAGCTGCGTAGCCGAACCGCCGTTCTGCACCATGGATTTCTGGCCATTGACGATCCAGTGGTCACCGCCATCGTGTGCGCTGGTGAGCACATCGTTCAGGTCGAAACGCGATTGCTCTTCACTCATCGCCAGGGCAAGTTGACGCGTTCCGTCGATGACGCCTGGCAGCAGGGCTTCTCGAAGCGCCGCTGAGCCGCCACGTTTGACCGCGCCACCGCCCAGCACCACAGAGGCGAGGAACGGTTCAACGACCATGCCCTTGCCAAATTCTTCCATGACCAGCATGACGTCGATCTGATTGCCGCCAAAACCACCTTCTGCTTCACCAAAGGCAAGACCCAGCCAGCCAAGTTCGGCCATGGTCTGCCAGTTGGCATCGCTGAAGCCGCGTTTGCCTTTTATGTAGCCGTTTCGCTTTTCCAGGTCGTACCGGTCGGCAACAAAGCGCCGCACGCTGTCGACAACGAGCTGCTGTTCTTCTGTCAGATCAAAGTTCATTAGTCAGACCTCTTTTTGGCGCTGGTGGCGCTGATGCCGAGTACGTTTTTGGCGATAACATCTTTTTGCACTTCGCTGGCACCGCCGTAAATGGTATAGGCGCGGCTGGCGAGGTAACCCGACATGCCGTCGCGGGCGAAGGATGGGCCAACCTTCTTGCCACCCCACGCGGCAGCAAACAAGCCACCGGCCTGCATGGTCAGCTTCTGGATGCGCTGCTGCATGTCGGTGCCCTTGAGCTTGAGAATGGACGAGGCTGGCCCCGGCGCCCCACCGGCCGCTGCGGCAGCCAGGCTGCGCAGCTCAGTGAATTCGGTAGCCAGAAGATCGATCTCGAGTTCGGCGATCTTGGTGCGAAAGCCCGGGTCATCCATCAGCGTGCCGGTACCGCGTTTGACGGATGCTGCACGGCCTTTGAGTTTTTCCAGAGCGACGATTGAATTGGAGATTCCGGCGATACCGGTTCGTTCGTGCTGCAGCAGTCCCTTGGCAACACTCCAGCCTTTGCCTTCCTCGCCGACGCGATCTTCCACGGACACCTTCACGTCAGAGATATGCACCATATTGACGGTGTGGGCGCCGCCCAGTGTGAGGATCGGTTTGACTTCGACGCCTGGCTGTTTCATCGGAAACAGCAGGAACGTGATGCCATTCTGTTTTTTGCCGGTGTCGGAGGTTCGTGTGAGACAGAACATCCAGTCGGCCATATGCGCAGCGGTGGTCCAGATCTTGGTGCCGTTCACCGTGTAGTGTCGACCATCGGCGGACAACTCGGCGCGGGTCTTGAGGTTGGCGAGGTCGGAGCCTGCGCCGGGTTCGGAATAACCCTGGCACCAGTTCACCTTGCGCGCCCGGATATCGGGCAGGAATCGTTCCTGCTGCTCTTTCGTGCCGTATTGCATGAGCATCGGCGCCAGCATCACGGGGCCAAACGGCAGATCCAGCGGCGTCTGTCTGGTCGCAGTCGCTATCTGCCAGATGTAGTGCTGAGTCGGTGTCCAGCCCGGACCACCGAATTCGACCGGCCACTTTGGAACATCCCAACCGCCCTTTGCCCCGGCCTTGCTGAACCAGCCAAATCGCCAGGCCATATAGTCGGTGCCCAACGGGTAGGCGTTGCTGTCGAGAAAGTCTTCGACGTCCTTCTGAAAGTCGAGGTCATCCGGTCCTAGATCGATATCCATGGCGCCCTCTGGCTGTGATTTAGGCCGGCAAGACTAGTAAATTCCAGAACAAAGTTCTAGAACGATATTCTGGGAATTTGTAATAACATGTCGCCATGCCGAGCCTTAAGCCCCAAACCGGGAAACCCCGGTCCACACAAACCCAGCCAGCCCAGCCGGAGAAACCCTCGCGCAAGCGCGACATTCTGCTCGCTGCGCTCGATTGTTTTGATTCAACCGGTGTGGAACTGGCCACCATTGGCGACATTCAACGACTGGCGGGCTGCAGTGTCGGCAGTCTTTATCACCACTTTCGCAGCAAGGAAGGTGTGGCCGAAGCGTTGTGGTTGACCCTGATCGAAGATTTCAACGACGCCATGTTGCGCCGTATGAAAAGAGCGAAGGACGGCCAATCAGCGGTTCGTAGCGTGGTGGCCGGTTACGTCGCGTGGAGCGTGAAAAATCCAAAGAGCATGCGTTACCTGCATGCACGCGACATCGACTTCTCGACGGCAGGCAGTGCACGCAAGAAAGAACTGCTGGACCAGTACATCCAGGGTGTGTTCGCGATATTCGCGCCGTTCGTACGCAGCGGCGAACTGGCGGAGCTACCGCTGCATGCCTATGTGCCGCTGATCAGCGGCCCCATCGAGGCTTACGTCCGCAGGTGGCTGGCGGTTGAAGCACCATCGCCGAAGCAGGTTGAAGCGTTGTTTGCGCAGGCTGCATGGAATGCGGTAAAAGGCTGATATCACTGAACTCGAGGTGCCCCATGCCATATCAGACCCTTCTGGTCGAACTCGTTGACAACGTTGCCACCATAACCTTCAACCGCCCAGAAGCTGCGAATGCCATGACGCCGTTGTGCGCGCGCGAATTTTCGCAGGTCGCCAACAGTCTTGATTCGGATGCGTCCGTGCGCGCGATTGTCATCACGGGCGCTGGCAAGATGTTCTGTGCTGGTGGTGATCTGGGTGCCTTTGCGGCTGCAGGTGATGATGCCAGACGACTATTGCTGGAAATGGCGGGTGATCTGCACATGGGGTTATCCCGCCTGGCGAGGGGCAATGCCCCCGTCATCGCCGCCGTCAATGGCACGGCAGCTGGTGCGGGATTCAGCCTGGTGATGGCGTGTGACCTCGCCATCTGCGCCGAATCTGCGGTGTTTACCATGGCCTATACCCGTGCCGGACTGTCACCCGATGGCAGCTCGACGTTTTATATGCCACGCAAGATTGGTGATCGTCGTACACGAGAGCTCATGCTGACCAATCGATTGCTGAAAGCGCCCGAAGCGCTGGAATGGGGAATCGTCAACCGCGTGGTGCCGGATGCCCAGGTGCTGCCGGAGGCGATGAAACTGGCGCGCGAACTGGCAGCCGGACCAACACGTTCGTTCGGCGCCGTAAAAACACTGCTGAACGGTACCTTTGAGCAAACGCTGGAATCTCAGATGGAGCTGGAAGCCCGCTCGATTGCCGATCTGTCGCGATCAGCGGATGGTCAGGAAGGCATCCGTGCATTCCTCGAAAAGCGCAAACCCAAATTCACCGGTACCTGAAGTTCACCGCCTAACCTCAATTAGAAAAAAATTACGCAACCGAAAATGCTGCGCAGGGTAGTTAAGAGCTGCGGAACGATTGACTGGAGAGAAGGTCGGTATTGCAGCGGAAATCAAACCGTAAGGTCACAACCCATGAAGTTGGGAGATTCAGTCATGAGACGTCGAGTAAATGCGCCCTGTGGGAGCGA
>JAYSTS010000153.1:0-2731 GCA_043719475.1 Gammaproteobacteria bacterium
GGTGGCCGGATCATCAACATCATCTCGATCGCAGCGCACAAGCCCTCGCCTGGCTTTGGTGTCTATTCGGCTGCCAACCTCGGGATGATTTCCATGACCCGAACGCTCTCGGTAGAGCTTGCGCCGAAAAAGATCACCGTGAATTGCATCGCCCCAGGCATCATCGTCACCGACATGCTCAGAGAGACCATGAATATCTCCGACGAGCAGGCCCACGCGGTGTTCGACAAGACGATTCCGCTGGGAAGAACGGGCACACCGGCTGACTGTGCCGCTGCTGCAGTCTTCTTCGCCTCTCCCGCTGCGGCCTGGATCACCGGGCAGTTCATAGACGTCGCCGGAGGCCAACCCACCTGAGGCAAAATCGGGGCTTATTCAAGCGGCGGTGGTCAAACGGCGGTTGATGAGAAGCATCGCCGCCGTTAACCTCAGTGACGAGCATTCGACTGGCCTTCAGAATTCCCGCCAACCTTTCATTGTCACTTCTTCGCGGTGCGACACTGTCCATCGGCATTCGCGTGACTGGGCTTGCCCTGGCGTTTCTGGCGCAGGTTCTCATATCGCGAATGTCCGGTGCCGATGCTTATGGCCTCTACATGTACTGCTTTGCGTGGTTGGCGCTGCTCCTGGTTTTTACCCGCTCTGGCACCGATGAAGCCCTGGTAAGATTTTTACCTGAGCTTGCCAAGGACGAAGAGAACCGTCAGTCACTGATCCACTGGGCACACGCACGAACCGTCTTCCCGGCATGGCTCCTCATGTTGCTCATGCTCATGCTCGCAGCAGGTCTCTACCTGATGTCCGACCCGGATTTTGCGGTGATCCTCGCTTCGGTCGCGCCCTTCGTGCCAGTGCTTACACTCCTGTGGATCTACCAGGCGCGGCTGCGGTCTACCGGCAAAACGCTGGCTGCCTTTCTGCCAAATGAAATCCTCCGCCCGCTGTTGTTGATAGCGCTGCTGGTCGGCTTTTTCGTGGCAGGCTCCCGACCATCGGTCAGCGCGTTATTATGGCTTTCGCTGGTGGCTACCACAGTCGCCGTTTCATTGATGGCAGGCTTTGCTCGCGAATCCGGCACTCGCATAACGTCACAAGTCGTTGATGCAGCCAGGCAGTGGAACCGTACCGCCAATCACTTTTTTCTCATTTCCTTGTGCGTACTGGGTACCACTACGATTGACATCCTGGTGGTGGGTACCGTGTTGAGCGCAGAGCAAACCGGCTACTACGCAGCCGCCCAGCGGCTGGCAAGTCTTGCCGGATTTGGTTCGATGGCCATCACCCTCATCGTCGCGCCGATGTTGCCGACCATGCTCGCTGATCCGAAACGACGCACTGAAACTGAACGTCTCCTACGTTACGGCGCGCGTCTGGCGACGTTTTTTGTCATCGCGGTCGGACTCGCCATGTGGTTCACCAGGGATTCGTTGCTTGGCATGTTTGGCAGCGGTTTCGAAATGGCGGGTTATACGCTGGGAATATTGTTGATCGCTCAGCTGGTCACCGCAGCCAGTGGTTCGGTCATCACACTGATGATGATGTCCGGTGACGAGCGACCCGCGCTCATGATCATCGCCAGCTGCAGCGTAGTGAATCTCGTGCTCTGTTCGCTCTTGACCATGAAGTTAGGCTTGCCGGGAGCTGCGATTGCAATCCTCATCACGAGCCTTCTCCAGCAGGTCGGCTTGTCGGTACTGGCAAGGCAAAAACTCGGTATACGCACAGATTGTCTTTGATCAGTGAATTCGCGAACCGCAATCCAACCCAGGAGCAGCACATGTCGCAGGTGATGACAGTGACCGGTCCGATCGATGCATCTCAACTCGGTTTCACATTAATGCATGAGCACGTTCTGATCAGTGCGAGTGGTCTGTATACACGTTACCCGGCTTTGCTCGGTCCGGATCCGGAAGCGCGCGCTATCGCCGCACTCAAACAGGCAAAGCGCGAAGGCATCGACACCATGGTCGACGCGACCACCTTCGATCTGGGTCGCGAACCGGAACTGCTGGCAAGAGTTTCGGCAGCGAGCGGCGTGAATCTCGTCAATGTCACGGGTTGGTGGCTGGACGTCCCACGATTCATGTGGGGCGTGGGTGTGAACCAGATGGCTCGTGAGTTCATTCGCGATATCGAAGAAGGATTTCGCGGCAGCGATGTGCGCGCCGGCATTCTGAAATGTGCCGCCGACTTCGAGGGTGTTACCGCGCCACTGGAAATCATGGCCCGCGCAGTCGCTCGCGCACATGTCGCAACGGGCCTCCCGATCATGGTGCACTCTTACCCTACAGGCCAGCTTGCACGCCGACAGATTCAGATCTTCCGCGAGGAAGGCGTCGATCTCACACGTGTGAAAATTGATCACTCCAACGACACCACGGATCTTGAATATCTGCAGTGGATACTCGACCAGGGTTGTTACCTCGGCCTGGACAGATATCCCGGGCGCCTGGTGAGCCCCACCCAACGCACCAACACGTTGAAGGCCCTGATAGACCTGGGCTACAGCGATCGGCTCTGCCCTTCTCATGACTGCATCTGCCTGCACATACACAACGAACGGCCGGACGGCACCATGCCCGAACAACATGACTTTGCGCGGAACAATCCGGACGGCTGGATGTACATAAAACGGCGGGTCATGCCACAACTCGAAGCCATGGGCGTTCCGACCACCACGATCAACAGACTGTTCACTGACAACCCACGACGCTTCTTCGGCGGCGAATAA
>JAYSTS010000154.1:0-5854 GCA_043719475.1 Gammaproteobacteria bacterium
TGACCAGTGCATGATGGGTCCAACCGCCGGATGCGGGTCCGCATGTCCGGTGGTGTGGGAGGGGTGACGGGCGCAATCCCGTTACCCCGACCCGATCAACGGGGAGGGCCGCTCGACGCCTCCCCTGCGTCAGACGCGTTGTGCGTCGGAAGCGGTACAGATTATTGTCGAAACAAGGTTAACTCAGGAGGGCCGTATGCCAGAAATTGCATTCAATCAGGACGTCGCCAATCGGTTTATGAAGCCATCAAAACGCGCTGGTGGAATCGTCGACTTCCTGGGCTTCGAAATTACCGGCGCATCGCCAGGTCGAATGACAGGGCGATTTCAGGTTCGCGCCGATCTGCTGACGGGTTTTGGCAACATGCATGGCGGCGTTCTCAGCGCGTTCTGTGATCATCTGCTCGGGTGCGTGTGTTACCCCGCCATGCAAAAAGGGCAGTGGGCTGCTACGACCGAATTCAAGATCAACCTGACCGCGCCGGTGAGCAAGGGCGAGGTGATGGGAGAAGCGGAAATCCTTCACATGACCAAGTCCATGGCTGTCATCCGCGTCAACGTTTTTAACGAAGGTCGACTCTGTGCCATGGCGCAGGGCACCTGCACCATTCGCGATCCACGGTAATCGTCGCCCGAAAGGCACTTTCGAAGGAGACTTGCATGCAAACCCGGACAACACACTACGTTCCAGTGACCTATGGTGAACACGAATCATCGATGCAGCAGTACCTCGCGCTCGGCGCGGAAAAGGCTGCGAACCTCGGCAATCGTGGACCGATACGATTCGACGCAGACGGTCGTCTGCATCCGGAGATCACGCAGGCCTATTCACGCTGCGGGTTCTATGTATTTACCGATGTGATCGGTAATGACGAACTTGGCGAACTGGAGGCAGACTTCCTCGATGTGCTTGATCGATTGCCGGTGTCGATCAAGTCAACCCTCGACAAGCGGGGCTGTGCGGCCATCGGCGTGGGCTGCCAGGCGCCGACGGTACAATGGGTTCGCCCCCTGAGTGATCCGTTGGGCGGCACCTCGAAAGCCAATGGGCGTCATCCGGCAAAGATGATCGAACCCACAGCACCTGAGTCGGCGCCAGAGCACATCGTGCAACTGGTACTTGGAGCGCTGCAGTTTTCACCGGCGTTCTTACGGCTTTATGCCCACCCGGGGTTACTGGCCGTAGCAGCGGCCATTAATGGTGATGACTTTGTGCCCTTCAACGAAGCGATCTGGATCAAGCATGCGGGCCTTGGCGGCTCGGTGGCTTGGCATCAGGATGGCACCACACATTGGGAGAGTCCGACCCTCGATGAAGGTACCCATGGATTCAACTTCATGGCCCAGCTCTATGGTTGCACGCCTGCCAACGGCGTGTGGGTTGTTCCCGGCAGCCACAGATCGGGCAGAGTCGATATCAAGGCGTTGGTTGAACAGGGCGGATCTGATCGGCTCATCACCGCTGTGCCTATGGTCTGCGCGCCCGGAGATGTGGCGATATGCAATCGACAGGCGGTTCATGGATCATTCGCCAATACCAGCCCGAACCTGCGCGTGACTTTCAATTTTGGTTTTCATCGACGCCAGTCGGTGTTGGGCGCGACCGGCGGTGGCATCCACAACACGCCAGTGACGTATGATGAAGCGAGGATTGATCAGCGGGCCCGAGTCATCGCCTTGGGTATTGCTGCAAGGTCGGCGCACTACCCTTCTGAAACCCAGCACGTCTATGCGCCATACGCGTCCAGGCAGGCGGGCCTTACGTTCAAGGATGACACGATGACCGAATTGAGAGACTACAACCTGCTGGACCTTGGTTTATGAAACAAGCCTGGGCTTTGTTGCTCTATGCGTGGTTCGGCTGCTTTCTTGTTGCCGGATGTTCGGCCCCGCGGTTGTCACCGGAAGTGCGCGCCGGATTCAATTTGACAGGCGCGTGGACGCTGGATGCTTCACGTTCAGATGCGCCACCCAGTGCTACCCGTCTGGTCGACCAGATGGATCACGAGCTGATTCGTGGCTCCCGCGACCGCGACCTGTATCGCCAGATTGGCGATGGTACGGTCTTCGCATTCATCGGCCAGGATTTCCCGGTGCTGCTCGCCGAGCGTTTGCAGATCGAACAAAGCCCGGAATCGATGGGCATTCATTATGAACCAGGCAGTTATCGCGATGTCAGCTTTGGAGAGAAAGAGCGAGGTCTGTGGACGGTGTCTGCAGGGTGGAACGCCGAAGGCCAGTTCATCATCTACTCCGACTCCGATGACATCCGAGGCATCGAGACCCATGAGCTGCTGAATCCGTCGACTCTGCGGGTAAGGCTAAGTGTCCGTGCGGACGGTGGTGATCTTGATCTGGTGCGGACGTTTGTCAGGAAGTGACAAAGTTGCGTCGCGCAAAGTGTGAACACTGTCAAAGGCAAGACTGATCGAACACGAAAAGACGCACCGGCCCGCGACGGGCTCGTAAAGTTTGTGAAAGGGTGAGCAGTCCGGAAATTCAGCCAGAACTAAGCTTGGGCACCCCTGAAATTCAGTGCGCGCCAATTGTGCGAACAGGTTCCTAAAGCAAACGGCTTCACACTTGTGGAACTCCTCGTTGTGGTGGCGATCATTGGATTGCTCGCCTCGGTGGCCATTGGGGCTTACCAGGGGCATTTAGGCAGCGCTCGCGCGGCAAAGATGGTCCAGCATTTCGGTGACTCGAAACGCGTCGTGGATAGCGTGTTTGCGAATGCTCAGGCGGCGCGCGTTGTCGGTGCCGTGGTCTCTTTCCCGACGACTGCGAATGAGTGGATCAGCCAGATCGATACCGGAAATTCGCTAGCTCCAGGAGGCGGCGCAGCCTTTGTTGCTGGTACCGGAGATCCGCAGACCGGCGCAGTAGGCATTCAATACACCGGCTCGTTCGCGGCCAACGATGCACAGGTTGTGCTCCATCGGCCGGCTTATAGCGGTGTCGCCGCTCTCTCAACGACAACTTCGCTTTAATTCGCCGGATCAATCCATGCGGCGGGGATTGGAATCGGCTGTGAACGCTTTGTCTCCTTGCAAAGCGAATTTCCGCCCGTAAACTATGCCGGCCTTGACGTCCGGGCTTCCCGGACAGATCCCATTCCGCCTTAGCTCAGTTGGTAGAGCAGCTGACTGTTAATCAGCGGGTCGTTGGTTCGAGTCCAACAGGCGGAGCCATAACGTCATTCGGGAAAAAGACCAATACCCCGAGACCTGCATGAAGCGGGCTCTACGGTTAATGCATGCGCCGTACCCTTCCCATTTTGATGCTCGCCAAGCACTTCCAGCAAAGCGCATAACTGTCCTCAGTTCCAAGGAGTGGGTCGGCTCAGTTTCGGACGACGACTGCTGACGGACGACCTCGATCGCTCTGTGACTGAAAGGGCACCAGTCGATCACGTTCCCGCTTGAGAACTTCGTAACACTCACAGCTCAGTTGCTCAAGCTTGTCCCGATCCAGCACTTTGATGCGCCCACGGCGATACCGGATCGAGCCGAGATCTCGAAGGTATCCGGCTGCGGTGGTGATACCCTCCCGGCGCACGCCGAGGCTACTGGCAAGCATTTCGTGAGTCATGAACACTTCATCGCCTGATACGCGGTCGACCGAAAGCAACAGCCAGCGGCACACCTGCTGCTCGATTGAATGGTGCCGGTTGCAGACGGCCGTCTGTCCCACCTGAGTCAGTACCCATTGTGTATATCGCAGTGCCAGCCGCTGCAGTTCGCCCTGGCGCTCGAACTCATTTTGGAGCAGGCGAACTGGCATGCGGTACGCCGTACCTGCCTTTTGCACGATGGCTCGGTTCAATGTGGATCCCCCGCCCAGCAAGGCGGTAATGCCGACGACCCCCTCATTGCCAACCGTGGAGAGCTCAGCCACTTCTCCCTCTTCGGTGACGTTACTCAGTGATACCACCGAGTCGTTGGGAAAATATGCGTATTGAGCAGGAAATCCCGATTCTTGGACAACTTCACCGAGGGACAAGCTGACCATATCGAGATTCGGCTCCATGCGATCTCTGGTCTCCTGAGTCAGCATCGCGAGCAGGTGGTTCTGGTCCGGCGAGGGGCAGTCGACGGAAGTGCTTCTGGCTCTCATCGTGGCGCCCTCTTTGAGGATTCTCTGTGCGGATCCGGCACACATCTGTGTGCCACGTGCCAAACCGGTAGATCCAGCTGAAGAAGTTGCTCGTGAAGTAACTGTTAATCTCCTTTCAGTAGTCCTTGCTGAGTTGCGTTGCGCAGCGGAATCAGGTGCTCCAACTTTGTATGTCATGGCCTTCTCCGATGGTCTTGGTGACAAAATACCAACAGCACGGCGCAGGGGCGGATTCGCTTCCGTTTACTTGCTGAACCGCCTCAAGGTCGGGTTGGCTGTGGATAGGAATGCCAGATTCTCACCAACGATTCGAAGGCGCCGTCGGTCCACGGTGGGAATCGGTGTAGGACGGCACTGACACCAAAAAGTTTGAACTTTCGCGGAACGCTCGTTTATTTCGTGGATGTTGCAGCACTGTTGGTGTAAGTACTTTTCAAATCACTGATTCTCATAGCGAATGTTGGAACGATCGTCGCGAGTGTCTGCCGACACTGGATATGGACATTTTGTAGCCCACTACGAAGCGCCGTGAAAAACAGCAGCACTGCTCGAAGGTGCTATTTAGAACTTTCTGCTCGGAGGCGTCAGTCGGTCGACCGATGAGTTTCCGGATAATGTGCGTCGATGGAAAACACTGGGCGTCGCCAGGGGTGATGTTCGTGTTGGTGATCTTCGTAGCCGGATACCCAAATCCAAGTTAGGCTTGTCCGGCACGTCATGAATCTGAGGGGAGTGCCATTCGACAATTGGTGCGACAGGGGATTGACCGACGGTTGTTACTGCCGTTGCTGGCAGGCATCGCGCTGACCATCTCGGCGTTTTTTGTCGGCGAGTCTCGTCGTTATTATTCCCGCGAGCTCGCCGAGATCATCCAGCTCCGTCAGGACCGCATGCGCGAGTTGGCAGAGCTGATCTATGTCTGCATCGAAGCCGAAAGCGCCCAGCGTGGCTACCTGCTGACGGGAGAAACGCAATACGCGGAACCGTACGACAGAGCCCGCATAACGGCACCCCAGCTTTCTGCGCACTTGGTCCAGAGGTTTTCGCAGCTCAACCCAGAGGAGCTTCCTGCACTGCACGTCGTACAGCTCCGGATCGGCGAGAAGTTTGTAGAGATGGACGAAACCCTGCGACTGATGCGGGCAGGTCATCCTCGCGAGGCACTCGCGGCCATCAAGACCGACGTTGGTCTGCGTCGAATGCGCGAGATTCGAAGCGAGCTCGAAAGGTTGCGATCACGAGAACGAGTTCGGATCAGTGAGAGCCTGACAAACTGGCGCAGTTCGATTGAAACTAATAGCTTGATCAGCCTGGCGACCCTGGTTTTCACGCAGGCACTGTTGGTTGTGGTCGGTTTTCTGGCCACGAGCGAACTTCGGCGACGCAGGGCGACCAACGAGCGCCTCGACCAACTCGTGAGAGAACGAACGGCAGATCTGGAGGGGCTCTCGGCCCACATGCTGCGCATTGGCGAATTGGAGAAGTCTGCTCTTGCACGGGGGCTGCACGACGAACTCGGAGGGCTGCTCGTTGCCATCCTCATGGATCTGGCGCAACTTCGCCGGCGTATCGTTTTGCCTGACGAAGATGCGGAAACGCGGTGGAAGCGTGTGCATGATGCGCTCGCTTCGGGCGTGGAGCTGAAGCGACGCGTTATCGAAGAACTGCGACCGACGCTGCTGGACAACCTGGGTCTCGTCGCCGCGGTGCGTTGGCAGGCCGAACAGAGCACCGCTGT
>JAYSTS010000155.1:0-2686 GCA_043719475.1 Gammaproteobacteria bacterium
GCGACTGAAGCACAGTGCCCGAAGCTGTTCCGCGATGTCTATTATCTCGTCTGGAACAACCGCGCCGCCGATTGGGCGGTGTATGACAGTTCAGCACTTCCTGCCGGCCGCACGCTCGTCCCCAATCCCGCCAACGGCCGCGTCCTGTCGATGACGCTCAACGAGAGGGCTAACCTGTGTAACAACGACGAGATTGCCCAGAACGGCGGCCATTGCGTGAAGTACTATCAATGGGACCCGTCCCTGCTGTATCTGCGCGACATCTGGCGTCCCATCGTGACAACCAGTGGATCATGGCCGCAGCAGGACATCTTCAACTACAGCCGTTTCAATCATGGCACCACGGTTGCCGCAAAAGGTGAAACGAAAGGCGACGGCTTCGCGTTCCGCCTCGATGCCGGCATGCACTTCGCGCTCAATACGCAGATCGGTCATGAGGATTTATGCCCTGTCGCCTGTCCCGGAGTTGGCGACGATCCCGACGGCGAAGAATGCACAGAGGTGACGGTCAAGGAGACGGTTGAAGATTGCACGGGACCGTTCGGAAAAAACCCCGTCGACGAACCAGTGTCCACGGCAGATACCGCCACCAGCGGTCAAGCCTGCACCACCAAGACCGTCGACGTGACCAAGATCTACTGCACGCCGTCATCGACCAAGCTCTCGGTGCAGCGCGACGGTGATACCTGCTACAAAACCTGCTCGAAGAATGCCGAATTCACTTGTCTCGACATGAAAAACTCTTCGACGACGAATTACTTCGTGCCGAACAACACGGTCGAGGAGTTTTCCAGCTTCTACCACAATCTGCCGATCAATGTGACGGTCAAGTCCTGCGAACGGCGCTACACGTCATGGCGCGGCAATTTTCTGGCGGCCGCATTCCTGAACAGTTTTGGCAAAGGCGTCCCGCTGACCAGTGATGTCTGTTCGCAGATCAGCGATATTCCCTGCGACAGCTCGGTCGTCGTCTCATTGACCCGCGATTGCGAAACGTCGCTGGGCACCAATCTCGCTTGCGGCCAGTGCAACGCCGACACGTCGCTCGAGGCAAGCGACCGATCGCTCGCCTGTTCGCAGCAAGTCACCTGTTACGGTGCCGCCTGCAAGAAGCCGACGACATGTACGCCGAATTGGCACGTCGCAGGCTATGGAACCTGCTCCGCCACCTGCGGCGGCGGCACACAGGACGTGAACTCGGAAGATGGCTGCGGCAACACCAGCACCACGCAGCAACCTTGCAACACCAATGCGTGTCCGGAATCCTGCGTTCCGAACTGGGTGGTCAGCAGTGTTGGTCCGTGCTCCGCGCCCTGCGGGGGCGGAACGCAGCCGGTGACCTCAATTGATGGCTGCGGCATTAGTCTCGACACCAATCAAGCATGCAACACGCACGCTTGCCCTGTCTCCTGCACCCCAAATTGGGTGCACACGGGCGACACGGCATGTTCGGCCACGTGTGGCGGCGGGACCTACACGCGCAGCTACGCCGACGGATGCGGGAACGCCTCTCAGTCGACACTCGCTTGCAACCCCCATGCCTGCTGTCTGCCGAATTGGCAGGTCACGGGTTTTGGCGCCTGCTCGGCCGACTGTGGCGGGGGCACCCAAGACGTTAATTCGGCCGACGGCTGCGGAGGCACAAACACCGCGCAGCAAGTGTGCAACACGCAGGAGTGTGAGATCGTCGCATTTAGTGGTGGCGATGGTGGTGGCGATGGTGGTGGTGGTGACTGCATAGATCCGGAAAGCGAAGTCATGCTTCCCGATCTGACACACCGCCAAGTTCGTTCGTTCAATGTTGGCGATAGCGTCATGGCGTTTAAGATTGATCACCCCGAGAAATTATTCGCGGCCAAGATCAAGCGCATCACCACCAGTGAAATGCCATCGATGACCATCAATGATCACCTCACCTTGTCGCGCAATCACATCATGCTGACGCAGAACCGTGGCCGCGTGACCGCCGACAGTTTGCAAGTGAAGGACGTTCTGCTGCGTGCCGATGGCACCGGTGAGACCGTCAGGAAGATCGTCGAGGCTCAGGCGTCCCAGGGCTTGGTCAACCTCTTCTTCGACGACGCGGATGGCTACGTCGCGCAAGGCTACCTGGTCTTGAGTGCGACAGGAGAGACTTCGGGAGCAATCCCATCATTGAAACCGAAAACGCAGAAGACCCCATGATGTACGCCAACTCGTCCCAATGGCCTCCTGTTCTTCGGTTCGCGGCGATGGCCTCGCTCGTTGCATTGATAGGGCTCGACGCACCTGTTCATGCCGAAGAAATCAAATCCCATGATCGTCTGGAGCGCGTCGGCTTCGATGCCCTGCCGGGTTACATCAAGGCGCAGATCAACGGCATCGTACTCCACTGCACAAGTGGCGCACTGACACCCAACAAGGCAACGGTCTATGCCTTCACGGCCGTAGCCGATCCAGAGCGCACCCATTACACCATCGATTTTCTGGCGTGGAAGGATGAACCCGCCAGCGCGACGTGCACCACGGGTTCAGCGCCCTGCGACAGCGGCTCGTGCCAGATGCTGGCCTACACGCAGACCGACAAGGACCTCTGGATCAAATCGCAAAAACTCTATGTCGATGCTGTATCCCTGGTCGACGGCGAAGGAGACGACGCAGATACGTCGTTCATCGAAGTGCATCAGGAAAAATCTCTGTGCCGCTT
>JAYSTS010000156.1:0-2684 GCA_043719475.1 Gammaproteobacteria bacterium
ATGTGGTTGACCAGGGAATCAATGTCCCATGCCGGGTCAATGACGGCGACCTCGCGGGTCTCCCTGGAGCCCACGATGTAGGCAAAATTCTGCATCGGACCGATCTCGATCTGCTCGATGATCAATTCCTTTTCGTAGTCCTCCAAGCTCATGACGCGCCTCTCTTACAGGATTATCGTTCGCAAACGGCACCCTATCACAGAGCGTTCCCGGCTCAGAGCCCTGGGGCCGCGAGAAGAACCTGGGCACCTTCAGTGACCTGCAATCGTGTATTGGCAATCGCCGCACAGGGGACAAAAGCCGCACCTTCGGCATCCAGGCTCAATCCACCGGCGCGCACCCTGCCACCTACCGCCATCATCACCGCGTAGGGCAGGTGCGTTGGCAGCGCAAACTCGCCAGCCGTGCTGCTTGCGCGCCAGACATTGAAATGATCGAAGCGTGCGATGCGCTGGATGCCCGGTGCGACATCTTCGCTGGTCTGTTCTGCGCCTGGGTCGAGGGACATGCCTGCTACTGCAGCTGCCGTGTCCCAGTGGTCCTGGGTCAGCACCTTCTGGGCAAACGAGACGATCAATCGTTCGTAGGTCGCGGTCTGAAACTCGACCACACGAACACCATGCTGCAACGCGTGCGGAAACCAGGTTGGTACGTGCACCACATCGCCAATACGCAGTTCACGCAGGTGTGTAAAGGATTCCATACGCTTGCGCAGTGCCATTTCCTGCATGACGATGAACGGTGACTGGGTGCCGGAGTCTATGGCTCGACGGACCTTTTCATAGGACTGCACGGCCAGCAGATAACCGCTGCGAAAAGCATCATCTTCCGCAAACTCGCGTCTCTGGTGCTGGTTCATTCCGAACCGGATGGCGCCGCTGCCACTTGGCCAGGCCGTGTGATCTACGTGCGTGACGACGTAAACTTCCCGCTTCTGCGAATGGACCTCGAAATAGAGATCGCCCGTAACGGGTTCCGGCGTTGGGTCGAGGATCTTGAGAAGGAGAACGCTTTTGCGACGTGAAGACGCGCCAGCATCCGCATCAAGCCACACCGAGAGGGGTACGAACTCGTTTGCGCCGATGTTGACCAGACTTTCACCCCTGGTTTCCATACCCGTATACCAGATCTCCTGACCCCAGGGTTTGGGAACGCAGACAGGCTCGAGACGAACGGGTTGTGTGTAATCAAACGACATCCGGGCATTTTCCGGGAAATGTCCGGATTCGGCCAGTCAACGATGGATTGTCGCGTTACTCTTTGCATTGAAACGAACCGACGACACAGTTCATGACCTTGCTGCCGCCAGACATTTGCGAACGTGCTCGACAGTCGCGGGACCCGCGCTTCGATGGGCGTTTTTATATCGGGGTGCTGACGACAGGTATCTATTGCCGTCCCGTCTGCCCAGCGAAAACACCAAAACCCGAGAATGTTCGTTTTTTTGCGAGCGGAGCCGCTGCGCAGACCGCCGGCTTTCGGCCGTGCAAACGTTGCAAGCCGGATCTGTACGCGCCGGCGCACAGTAGCCAGCAGGTCAGCACGCCGGCGTTGCGGGCGCTTCGACACATCGAAGCGGGTTACCTCAATGCCGGTACCACCACGGCGCTTGCAGCAGAGCTCGGGATGGGGACACGTCAGCTGAATCGTCTATTTGCCGACGAGCTTGGCACAACGCCACTCGCCGTTGGTCGGGCAGTTCGGCTACAACTTGCACGCAGACTGATGACCAATCCTGCATTGCAGCTCACCGAGGTTGCCATGCACGCCGGGTTCGGCAGCATTCGTCGGTTCAATGCCGAGTTTCAGGCGGTGTATCAACAGCCACCCGGTGTCGTTCGACACCAGCTTCCCGCGGTGGCTGACGATGGCATCCGTTTTTCAGTGCCGATCCGCGAGCCTTACCACCGTCAGTGGATGATGGACTTTCTGGCAGCGAGGACGCTGGATGGCATGGAGTCGGTTGTCGACGCGGTTTATCGTCGACGTATCACACTGACCGGAGGTGGGGTCGGGCAAGTTGTTGCAGAACTCGGTTCCAACAGCCTGCACGTCACCATTCCGGCGCAGAGTGAAATGCCGATCTTTGCGATCCTGCGGCGTCTGCGTCGTGTTTTTGATCTTGATGCGGACGGCGCGGCTATTGATGAACAGCTCCGACGGGATCCGTGGCTTGCGCCCTGGCTTACGGCTGCGCCCGGACTGCGTGTGCCGGGCGCGTGGGACGGTTATGAAACAGCGGTTCGCGCCATTCTCGGCCAACAGGTGAGTGTGGCGCGTGCCCGAATCATCGCGCAGATGTTCATTGACCGGATCGGTGGTGGCATTTTCCCCTCACCGGAAGTGTTGGCCGCGGCGGATATCGCCAACTTCGGTGTTATGCCAGGTGCACGATGTGAAGCGGTACGACGACTGGCTGCGGCGGTTGCTGCAGGCGACCTTCAACTCGACGAGTGCCAGGACACGCAGGCACTGACGACATCGCTCACAACGATCAAGGGCATTGGCGAATGGACGGCGAGTTATATCGCCATGCGAATTGCCCGCGATCCGGATACCTTTCTGGCGACGGACTGGGTCGTTCGCAAGGCGCTGGTTGATGCGCCTCTGGGGTCAAGGCATCAACCTGCCTTGTGGCAACCCTTCCGTTCCTACGCGGTAATGGCGCTATGGTACAAGGCGGA
>JAYSTS010000157.1:0-5794 GCA_043719475.1 Gammaproteobacteria bacterium
ACGCCTGCGTCGCACGCTGATGCTGCCTGTTTCAAATTGATAGGCGGTCAGTGCAGGTACTGTCAGGGCCGGTTGTTCGGCCTCGGCGTGACGGCGCCAAAGGCGTACCAGCAAAGGTAGCGGAAGTACTGCGAACACCCACGGCCAGACAAATTCGATCATGTCGTCACCGGTGCAGACTGGAGCAGTTTGCGGAGCAGGGGCTGTAGTGCGGGCAACGCCGAGTCATCACTGACGGATGAAAATCGTTGGTTGCCAAGCAATCGGCCTGCCCCATCGGTGAACTGGCGCGAGGCGCTGCGTTGGTCCAGATAGGCAAGCCACTCGTCGCCGGATAACGCCGCTACATGGGTGGCTCCGTCGACATGCACCCAGAGGCGCTTCAGGAGTGCGTTGCAGTCGTTGATGCAGTCGGTCGCCGTGCGAGCGCCAGATAACCACGCGGTGAAACAGGCATCCAGTTCCCGCACCGCTGCTCGGCGCGGAGCGCCTCGCCTGCGTCGTTGCACAAAACGATGGATCGAGTACACCAGGAGCAGCAACACCAGCACCGCGACGATCCACCAGCCCGGCGCTGGCGGCCACCAGGTTGGGGTATCGGGTAGTTGCACATCGCGCAGTTGATCGAGCGGATCGTTCTGCATGGTCAGAGCCTGGCCAGGATTGGCAGCAGGTCTGCGTCTGCAGTGCTGACCCGTCGATAAGCGATCTCCCCACGACGACTCAGCGCTTCGATGTCCGCCAGGCGGGACTCAAATCGTGCTTGATATTGTGAGCGCAGTGCCGGCTCGGCGCTGTCGAACTGAAGGCGCGTGTGACCATCGGTTACTGCATAGAGATCATCGGGTGGTAACGCAGCCTCTAGAGGATCGACCACCTGTACCAGTGTGACCCGGTTGTGACGGGAGAGTGCATTGGCGACATCACGCCACAGATCGACGTCGGTGGCGAAATCGCTGATCAGCACCACCCGATAGCCAGTGCGTACCAGACGTCTGAAGGCGAACAGCGCCTCCACTCGTACCTGCCGATCTGCCGTGCCGACCCTTGCGAGGGCGTGGTTGAACTCGGCGATGTCGAACATGAATCGAGCCACGGGCCGCAGACTGCGGAACGGCCGATGGACGGTGTAACGGTTGTTGCCTAACACCATCCCACCCACACGATCGTGATCCTCGAGTGTTTGCCAGGCGAGGAGGGCGGCAGCCTCGGCCACGGCGACGGACTTCAGTCGTTGGCGCGAACCGAAGAAGAGGCTCTGGCTCTGATCGACAAAAAAGAGCACCGGTCGTTCGCGTTCTTCGCGAAAGACTTTGGTGTGGACCTTCTGCTTGCGCGCCGTCACCCGCCAGTCGATGGTGCGAACATCATCACCGGGTTCGTAGACACGGACTTCTGCAAAGTCCACCCCGCGACCCTTCTGACGAGATAACTTCAACCCGGCCTGACGGCCAAATTGTCGACCCCCCTGCGCAGGCGAACCGCTGCGTCGGTAACGCAACGCCAGCAAGGCACTGCCATCGACATAGGCACCGGTCAGGACAGTCATCAGGGTGCCGGTACGACCTCAAGCAAGGTATCGATGGTGTGATCGGCATCGATGCCCTGGGCCTGGGCTTCAAAGGTGAGCAGGATACGGTGCCGGAGGACGTCGTGGGCAATGGCCTGGACATCATCGGGCGTAACGAAGTCGCGTCCCGCGAGCCAGGCATGGGCTCGGGAGCACGCATCCAGGGCGATGGTGCCGCGAGGACTCGCACCATACTCGATCCACTCCTTGAGTTTGCCGGTCGGCTGCCGTGAAGCCATCACCAGTTGCACGATGTACTCCTCGACGGGCTTTGCCATGTGCAGGTCGAGAATGGCACGACGTGCGGTCAGCAGTTCTTCTTCGCTGAGACGACAAGGTGGCTCGGTTGCCCCTTCGCCCGGCTGTTGGCCGCGATTTTCGGCGCGTACCAGATGCAGGATTGCGGTCTCGGCGGTGGCATCGGGATAGCCGACCTTCACGTGCATGAGAAAACGGTCGAGCTGCGCTTCAGGCAGCGGATAGGTGCCCTCCTGTTCGATGGGGTTCTGGGTTGCCATCACGAGGAAGAGCTTCGGAAGTTTGAAAGTCTGTCGGCCAACACTCACCTGATGTTCTGCCATCGCTTCGAGCAGCGCGGACTGCACCTTGGCAGGTGCGCGGTTGATTTCATCGGCCAGCACGAGGTTGTGGAACACCGGGCCGGGCTGAAACTTGAAGGTGCCGTCCTCTGGCCGATAGATCTCGCTGCCGGTGACGTCGCTAGGCAGCAGATCTGGCGTAAATTGAATGCGATGGAAGTCGCCCTGAATGGCCTTGGCCAGTTCCTTGATGGCACGGGTCTTGGCGAGGCCTGGAGCGCCTTCTACCAGGAGATGCCCCCCTTGCAGCAGAGCGATCAGCAGACGTTGCAGCAGTTGCTCCTGGCCAATGATGCGTGACGACAGCCAGCCGGCAACGGCGCGGATACCTTCGAATTGGCCGGCTTTCATGGGTGTGGGGTCCTGCAGTGGTCAAGTTGGGCGGTATTGTAGCGGGGCGCCCTCACGCTGTACCCAGCCGTTGCGTTCATTCCCCGCCTTCCAGCCACTATTTTTTTCCAGCTTTTGTCAGCGTCTACCGGCCGGATTCGTTGCTACGCTTAACGAAGGTACGGACTTTCTGCATGCTCTATATTTTTGACCTCAACATTCCTCGGGACGAAGTCCTGAAGTTCTATGCAGGTGATGCGCGTCAGGTCAACGCGGTTGCGCGCACTGGTCAACGGGTCATGTTTCCTGCGGCAATCCTTCGTCCTTTTGTGGCGACCGATGGGGTTCGTGGCACTTTTCGATTGCGCGTCAACGTGGCGCATCGTCTCGAGACTTTCGAGCGACTGGGCTGAGTGTCTAACCGCCAGCGATTTTGACCTGGTCTTCCTGGCCGTTACCGCATGGCCTGATCTGTTGTTGGTGTGGGTTCATTTCAGTGGGTTCATTTCAGCCAGTGAGTGACGCTAGACTGGGTGGCATGTCCGACCCCATCTATCCCCTGCTGCGACGTGCTTTCTTCTGTCTGCCAACAGAAGCCTCTCATCACCTGGCCCTGGCGGGCATCGGTGCCCTGGGTCTGCTGCCTCGTTCAGCACCTGCAACGGACCATGCGGTTGAGTGCATGGGCCTTCGTTTTCCGAATCGGGTAGGGCTTGCGGCCGGGCTCGACAAGGATGCCCGATCGGTGGAGGGATTTGCTGCACTTGGATTTGGCTGCATCGAAGTCGGCACAGTGACGCCGCTCCCGCAGCCCGGCAATCCCAAGCCGCGGCTGTTTCGAATTCCGGAGGCCGGCGCGATCATCAATCGGATGGGCTTCAACAGCGAGGGCCTGGCCGGCATGGTGCCGCGACTGGCGGCGCTGCGTGAGCGGGATCGACTGCAAGGCGTGATCCTCGGTGTCAACATCGGTAAGAACAAGGACACACCGCTTGCGCACGCACACCGGGACTATGTGAGTGGACTCGAAGCGGTGCATGACTACGCGGACTATGTAACGCTCAACTTGTCTTCGCCGAACACGCCAGGTCTGCGCACGTTGCAATCGGCCGATGCGCTACGGACTTTGTTAGGCCCGGTTGTGGAGACCAGAAATCGGTTGGGATCGGGTGGCAGTAACCGGCCATTGGTGCTGAAGATTGCGCCAGATCTGGTGGCGGATGATCTGGATGCGATCGGTACGTGCGTTCTGGAGTTCGGCATTGATGGCATTATCGCAACGAACACCACCATTGATCGAAGCGTCTTGCCGCAGTCGCTCGCGAGTCGTTGGCAAGCCGAAGCCGGCGGACTGAGTGGCGAGCCGCTCAAAGCACTGTCGCTGGCGACAGTTGCCTCTTTGCGGACCAGGCTTGATGCTTCGATACCCATCATCGGTGTGGGCGGTATCAGTAGCCAGTCGGATGCCCAGGCGATGCTGCGTGCGGGCGCTACATTGGTGCAGATCTATACCGGGTTTATCTATAAAGGCCCTGCATTGGTGCGAGAGCTCGGGAGGCTGGCAAATTAAGGAGGCGCATGAATGGTCGATTTGCTCTTTTTGTGCGCCTCCGGGCGCATAGACCGGCGTTTTCTGTGGGAGGTGAAGAGCTGGCACCAAATTTGCTCACAGAGCACGTTCGCACCGCACCAACACGTACCACAACCGATTACAGAACGATAAGTCACACCACAACAAGTCACACCAAAAAGTCACGTCACAAACAGGAGAGGGGAGCATGAAACAAGTGATGTTCGGGCTAGCGCTGCTGATGGGTAACGCGACCGCCTACGCCGATGGAGGCGATGGACTCGACACGGGCAACACGGCCTGGGTCCTGACCTCGACGGCATTGGTCCTCATGATGACCATTCCAGGACTCTCTCTTTTCTACGCCGGGCTGGTCCGCAACAAAAACGTACTCAGCGTACTGATGCAGTGTTTTGCCCTGACCTGCCTGATGTCGCTGCTCTGGCTCATCGTTGGTTACAGCCTGGCGTTCAGTGAGGGCTCGGGCTTCATTGGCGGGTTCAGCAAGGTGCTGTTCGCCGGTGTGGGCCAGGATTCGATGCAGGGGAGTATTCCGGAAAGCGCTTTTGCACTGTTTCAGATGACCTTCGCGATCATTACGCCAGCCCTGATTCTTGGTGGATTTGCCGAACGCATGCGTTTCTCTGCGGTGCTGCTCTTCAGTTCGGCGTGGTTGCTGCTCGTGTATGCGCCGGTTTGTCACTGGGTGTGGGGTGGTGGCTGGCTGAGTCAACTGGGCACCCGCGGTGTGATGGATTTCGCTGGTGGTGTCGTGGTACACATCACCGCTGGCGTGGCAGCAATCGTTGCTGCCGTCACGCTTGGCAAACGACGCGGTTTTCCGAACCTGCCAATGCCGCCGCACAACATGCCACTGACCATCACCGGGGCCGGTCTGTTGTGGGTGGGCTGGTTCGGTTTCAACGGTGGCTCGGCGCTCGCGGCCAACGGTGATGCCAGTATGGCCATGCTGGTCACGCATATTTCTGCTGCTGCCGGGGCAATGACCTGGCTGACGGCAGAGTGGGTTCGTTATGGCAAACCAAGTGCCCTTGGCGCTGTCACCGGCATGGTGGCAGGGCTCGGCACAATCACACCTGCTTCAGGTTATGTCGGCCCGGCCGGCGCGCTGGTGATTGGTATTCTGGCCGGCATCATCTGTTTCATGGCTACCAACTACCTCAAGCGTGGGCTGAAGATCGACGACTCACTGGACGTGTTCCCGGTCCACGGTGTGGGTGGCATCCTGGGTACGCTGTTGACCGCAGTGTTCGCCAGCAGCGCACTGGGAATTTTCAGTGGGCAGGAAGACATCAGCATCGGTGGCCAGCTTGGTGTGCAGGCAATCGGCGTCGTCGCAACCGTGGGTTACACGGCCGTCGTGACCTGGGTCATTCTGAAAGTGACGAACGTGCTGGTTGGCAATCGCGTCTCCGAAGACGAAGAAGTGGAGGGTCTGGATCTCGTCTCGCACAACGAGCGTGGGTACGACATCTGATTCTCTGATACCCGACTCGACAGCCGGACGAGGATCCCCCGTCCGGCTTTTTTAGTTCTGATTTCGCTGGTTCACTTCGGTTTCCAGCACTGCTTTCTGGCACAGGTACCACTCTGGAATTGCCGACCTGCATCGAATGGGTAGCGATACCGCACGGGTTTCGGCACAGTGGAGATAGTGTCGAATTGGAATTCCTGAAGCGGAGCAGACATGAGCACGGTTGATCT
>JAYSTS010000158.1:0-5791 GCA_043719475.1 Gammaproteobacteria bacterium
CTCCTGATCGCGAACAAGAGATCGGGGTCAGGAGACCCCTCCTACAAAAAGGCCCGAACCCAAGATCGGTAGGCGAATCATTGACATCCACGCAGGTAGTCGTTTTGTCAAAACCCATTCAGAGTTTCATGTATCTCCCCTTGGGAGAGAGCGATCGCAAGGAGTCACCTCACTACGACGATCAGGCGCGAACAGTGTTTTCCGAACGAACTTTGAAGCCGACCTGGTGGATGCCTGAAGATCTTCACGGGCATGTTGAATCGAGGACGGAATTGGTGCGGTAGCAATGCGTCCGGGTCGGGCCCTCTTGTAGGAGGGGTCTCCCGACCCCGATTCTGTTCGCGATCAGGAGATCGCTACAACACGCATGAGTTCAGCGTTGGGGGATCGGTGCCCTGCCCGCGAACTGATTGACTTGCGTTTCGGTTAATCAGACCGCCAGCGCTTTTTCGATAGCAGAAACCAGGGCCGCATCATCCGGCGCCACGGTTGGGGCAAATCGTCCGACGACATTGCCATCACGGCCAATCAGAAATTTTTCAAAGTTCCACAGCACTTCCGGATCTTCGGTCGGGGTCATGCCATAACCACGAAGTCGTTCGCGAAAGCTGGCGGCATCGCCTGATTTTGCCGGCACCGCATCGGTCAGTGCCTTGTACAGCGGATGTTTGTCTGCACCGGTCACAGCGATCTTGGCAAACATCGGGAATGCGACTGAGAACTTGGTGGAGCAGAACTCGGCGATTTCCTGATTGGAGCCGGGCTCCTGCGCGCCAAAATCGTTGGCGGGAAATCCCGTGACGACCAGACCTTTGCCTGCGTAGGTTTCGTGCAGCTTTTCCAGACCCTCGTATTGTGGGGTGAGACCGCACTTGGAGGCGACGTTTACCACCAGAACCACTTTGCCGGTGTAGTCGCCGAGGGTAGCTGGTTTGTCGTTGATGGTTTTTAGCGGAATGGACTGCAAGGCAGACATGGAAATCTCCTGGGTATGTTGGCGTTTGGACGATGCTGCATGAACGTGAGCGAGTTGTCTAACCTGGCCCGATAACCCGGCCAGCCGAGACCGCCGCGTCCGTCGCCTTACGCATCTTCTGACCGTCATAACCGATCGTTTTCAGCGGTGTGAATTTCAGTACGCGTCGATTTGGCGTGTTATTGAGTTGATAGAACAGTTCCTGCGCGGAAGCATCACCAGGTCGCAATCGACGAGCCAGCGCCGGTAGGAACCAGTCGATGGTGGCCTGATCTTTCAGTACCTCACACGTTCCCTTGTAAGTCAGGCTCCGTCCACCGGGAACGGAAACACCTTTGCTGGTAATGGCAATCGAACAGCGAGGATCGCGTTCCACAGCCTGTACTCGCACTCGCAGCGACGACACGCTCAGCCAGAAAACACCGTGTTCGAACACGTACGACATGATGACGCCGACCGGCCAGCCGTCCCGGGTGGACCACATGAAGGTGCATTCATTCTGGGCTTCGACCAGTTCACGCTCGGCATCACCGTCGAGCGTATACCCGCGGACGTTGTCGTAATTGAATGGTGTGTCCGTCATTGTGTTAGGTCCAGGTTGGTTTCTGAGTTTTCAATCCGCGCCCAACACGGCGTGCCAGTGTTCGGCGATGCCGTAGCCAGTCCTGCCATCCAGGCTGAATTCCACCAGACCTTCATTGACGAAGGTTGCACCGCCGCGCATTGGAATCTTGGTGGGGCAGACTGTCAGCACTCGACCCTTGATATCAAGCGTTCGACCGGAGCGGGTTCTGGCGGTCAGTCGCACATCCGTATGCCAGATGCTGTCGGGTCGATACTGTGACTCGATGAGGACATCATCCAGTTCCTCATTCCGCCCGTCAGCGTTGAACCAGCCACTGCCACGCATCCGGCCATCCGCCGCTCGTACACAGGCGCCGCCCAGTGCGAGATCGGGACCGAAGTTCATCGAGAACCAGTTGACGAAGGGTGCAGGTCCGGTGGGGATGACCTTTGGTTCCGATAGTTCGGATGGTGCGGATGCACCTGCGCCCCAGTCACGTGGACCCCAGGATTTGTCCCGTACCCCATAACCGTTGACGTTGAATGTCTTGTCACCCAAACGAATCGCGCCGCTCACCCGACCCGTCTGCTCAAAGTGTCCACGTTCGCCACCCGCAGCGTAATGTGGTTCGGAGATCCCATGGAAGTCGACTGACATGGTCAATTGAGCTGGACTAAACCAATCTGCCGGTCGTGACTTGCGGCGCGCCAGCAGGATGGCCGCGTCTGTGATGTCTTGAGCCGGGCCGTCATAGCGAATCTGCCAGTGTTTGAACGGATCAAGACACTCGATCGCCAGTGCGCCGGCCGTGAGGTCGGTGTTGTAGGCGGTCAGGTCGCGACCGATATCGCGGCGACCGTAGGTAAACGCCACTCGATCACCACCCAGATAAACAACATGCAGGCCGTCGGCCCAGCCATCACCGGGACGAAAGCCCATTCGGGTGAACCCAGCGATCTTTGAGTCGGGATCCACAAAATTAAAGTAGTAACTCTCACTCCAGGCGGGTGCATCGCCAACGGGATGCATGCATTCGTCCTGCGGATTCATGCGCCATTTCCACTGTTTTGAGGGCAGGGATCATAACGCGTATCGCGAAGCGGCCGGAATTGCGACAATCACGTGGCAGTACGCAGGACAGGAAATCGGTGCGCGCGCGTCCATTCTTTTTTTGGTGGTGGCGGTTATCGTGCCTGTTGGTTCTGGCGATGCCTGTTATGGCGGATGTCCAGGTCAGCATTGAAGGCGTGCGCGGAACGGTTCTGAAAAATGTCGAGGCGCATCTGGCGATTTCGGAGCTTGTGGCTCGAGCCGCAGCGGGCTCCCGGGTCAATGCCGCTGAAGTGAGGCGCAGACATCTGAGGGCGCCTGCCGACATCTCCAACGCACTCCAGGCGCTCGGGTACTATCAGAGCCACGTCGATTCGACGCTGGATCGTGTCGGCAAGGACTGGTTAGCGAACTACCGTATTGAACGGGGTCCTCCAACGCACCTTCGAACCATTCTGATTGAAGTCGATGGGTCTGAATTCTCGGCGATTCCCCCTCCCGAACCAACGGCACAAATCTATCTGGTAGCGGGGAAACGTCTGCATCACGGGCGTTATGAAAGGACCAAGGAAGTCCTGCTGGAATCCATGCGAGCCGAGGGGTTCCTGGACGCAACGATCGTGCAGGCCAGGCTCGATGTCTTCCCCGAGCTTTCAGCGGCTGATGTTCATTGGCAGATCACACGCGGTCCGCGATACGAATTTGGTGATATTCGACTGGTACAGACTGCGCTCAATGAGGGATTTGCCCAGCGTTACATCCAGATTCAGCCCGGAACTCCATTCAATGGGTCACAGCTGAACAATCTGCAATTGCGGCTGATCAATTCAGGGTATTTCAACGAAGTGGCCGTCGACATCGAAAAAGCAGCTGCGGTGGATGGACGTGTGCCGGTCACCGTCACCGCCACACCCCGTGCCTCGCAGAACTACAAACTGGGCCTTGGGTTCGGTACCGATACCGGCCCACGTGTAACGACCGGAATTGAATTTCGCCGCCTCAACCAGGCAGGACATCGATTGCGGCTTGATCTGCAGGCATCGCGTATTCGAACTCAGGGCGGGCTCGAGTACGCGATTCCGGTTCGGGATGTGAACACCGATCTGCTGAAGTTCTATACGCGGGCGGAGCGTGCGGAAATTGGCGATGCGGACAGTGATCAGTACACCTTCGGCGGTCGTCTGGAAGACGGCTGGCTCGGGCTGCGCAGGGCGATGTATCTGGAATACAGCCACGAGGTTTTCAACTTTGGCAACGGTCCGAACCGAGCGTCGGACTTGTTGATACCCGGCATCCGCTTGTCGGTGCAGAAGGGTGACGATCTCCTGTTTACTCGACGTGGTTTCAGCGCGAGTGTCGATGTGCATGGTGGCGTGAAATCGCCGCTCTCCGACTCCAGCTTCATTCATGCGTCAGCCAACGCCACTGCCGTGTGGCCACTGACACGCTCGTCCCGATTGATCCTGCGTGGTGCGATCGGTGTCATTCAGACTGATGACTTTGATGCGTTGCCGCCGACCCAACGATTTTTCACCGGCGGTGATCGCAGCGTTCGCGGGTATGCGTATGAGAGTTTGTCACCGCGCAACGCGGCGGGGGACGACATTGGTGGGCGGCACTATTTCAATCAGTCCGTTGAGGTCGACAAGCTGATCCTCCGCGATTTTGGTATCGCCGCTTTCTATGATCGAGGTGGTGCCAGCGACAATGCTTTTGGCGGTCAACATGAATCGGTTGGCATCGGTTTGCGGTATCGTTCCCCGGTCGGCATGATCCGCGTGGATATTGCGAAACCGCTGGACGGCACTTCAGGCGTTCGATTTCACCTGGGACTGGGTCCAGATCTGTGAAGCTTGCGATTTCGAAGTTGACCGGGATCGCGCTGGCAACCGTTTTGGGTGTGACGACGCTGTTGGCCGTCCTGTTGGCAATCGCCGTCGGCGCGCTGGTCGGCACCGATGCAGGAACTTCCTGGCTGCTGCAAAAATCGACTTTATGGACAAAGGGTGCGCTCACGCTGGGCGCACATCAGGGAAGTCTGGTTAGCGGATTGTCAGTCGAGTCCGTTAGCTGGAAGCAGGAGCGATTGACCGTCGACCTCGACCGGGTTGAGGTGGAGGTCAGCTGGCTGGATCTACTGGACGGTGCGCTGACGGTCGATTCGCTGGTCGCGGACAACGTCGCCATTCATTGGCAATCGGAGCCACTATCCTCCAGGTCATTGCCCGCACTTCCGCAACCATTTTTGCCGATTACCGTTCGCAGGTTAGCGGCCAAAAATGTCCGTTTACGAAGTGGGGACAGCACGCCGATCACCCTTGACGCGATAACGCTTGCCGCCCGCTGGGATACCGAAGGGCTGGCCATCAGATCGGTCGAGGTCGAGAGCCCAGTCGGGGGGCTGAAAGGCGCCGTGAACATCGATGGCCGCGCTCCGTATGACCTCTCTGGGCAACTTCGAGTTCATGCAGTACTCCCTGAACTTCCGGATCTGGAAGCCGAGTTGGCAATATCTGGCGAATTGGCGAATCTGGTTTTCGGCGCCGAAATCCAGGCGCCTTACACGGCCTCCCTGGTCGTGGAATACAACCTCTCTTCCAGCCACTTTGGACACTACTCGCTAGCCGGTCCGGTCAGCATCGGTTTGGCTGATTTGAAATCCGAATGGCCACAGATTCGCGTGGTGGGAGAGGTTGCGGGAACTGGGCGCGGTGCCGAATTGGACTACCGGGCCGAACTTCTGCTCGATTGGTCGGGGCAACCTCTGGCCACAGTTCCGCTGTCGATAGTCGGTCGGATCTGGCCAACGGGAACCGCAGTCGAGACGTTGTTGATCGAACAGGGTACAGAACAAATACGCGGGTCTGGTTCCATCGATTGGGGTAGCGATACTAAGGCTCAATTCAAACTATCCATTGAAAAGATAAATCCGTCGTCATGGTGGAAGGACTGGCCGGCTGACTGGCCAGCCCTCGTCAACGGGGCCGTTCAGGTCTCGCTGGCGGCTCCCGAAACTGGTGCGCAATTTGGACTCGAGGTCACACAACTCGATCTTGATGGTCAACTGCGTGATCGCCCATTCCAGCTTTCCGGAGTCGGCGAATATAAAGGGAAATCCTGGAATCTCAATGATTTTACTGCTCGATATGGCGGCAGCCGCCTGGCGATCTCGGCCAGCAACAAACAGACGCTGGAGGTGT
>JAYSTS010000159.1:0-15991 GCA_043719475.1 Gammaproteobacteria bacterium
CTGCAATCCCGACCTTCTCTCCAGTCAATCGTTCCGAAGCTCTTAAATACCCCTACGTAGCATTTTCGGTTGCGTAATTTTTGTCCAATTGAGACTAACATGCCAGCTCCAACGGGAGTCGTCGTGCGCTCGCTACTCATCGTCCTGCTCTTTTTCTGTCTCGCTCCAGTCGCCAACGCCTCCCTGACGCTCGCTCCGACACGGACCATTTCCATATCCACGGAGCGGGCCACCTGGCTATCGCTCGATGTCGATCCAACTGGACAACAGCTGCTGCTTGAGGTACTGGGCGACATCTACGTCGCACCGTCCGCGGGAGGTACTGCGACACCGATTTCAACAGGTATGGCTTTTGACAGCCAGCCGCATTTTTCACCGAGCGGCGAGCAGATCGTGTTCATCAGTGATCGCAGTGGCGCAGAAAATGTCTGGCTGATGGATGCTGATGGGTCCAACCCGAGACAGATCTCCCAGGAGAAGGAGACCGCAGAATTTGCTTCTCCTGCATTTTCTCCGAATGGCAGCCACATCATCGTCTCCCGCACCTCGTGGGCGCTGCGAACATTCGAGTTGTGGGGATTCCACGTCGAAGGAGGTAAAGGCGTTCAGATCACAGCCGCCAAGGCGGCAACGACGACACCGATCGCCGACCGCCACAACGCCTTGGGAGCAATCTACTCAAAGGATGGCCGATACCTGTACTACGCCAGAAAGAGCGGCGGGTTTGGTTACAACCTGTCACTGCCTCAATGGCAGATCGCGCGCAGGGATCTGCAGGAAGGCCGAGAGGATATTCTGACAGGTGCTAACGGCAGCGCGATGCGGCCGCTTCTGTCACCGGATGGGCAGACACTGGTCTACGCGACTCGCCACCGCCAAGACACCGGATTGCGTGTACGAGATCTTGTCAGCGGAGTCGACAGATGGCTGGCTTGGCCGGTGGAACGTGATGAGCAGGAGTCTCGCTATACCCGCGACTTGATGCCGGGTTATGCGTTTGCACCGGATGGGCAATCACTGTTCGTCGCGCGCGCAGGTCAGGTACATCGCATAGACCTCAAGACGGCTCGATCAACGCCGGTGAATATTCGGTTTGACCTGCAGATCGGCGTTGCGCCCCAACTGCACTTTCCCCATCGCATCGCAGTTGGTCCGGTAAAATCAAGACTGCTGATGAACCCCGCTCTCTCGCCGGATGGCAAGCACCTGGCCTTCACGGCCTTCAACGCACTGCACGTGTTTGATCTGGAAAGCGGAAAGACACGGCAGATCACCGACAATGGGCTGCCTGCGTTCCAGCCTGCATGGTCTCCGAACGGCCGAGAGCTTGCTTTCGTCAGCTGGTCTGCGGGAGAAGGACACCTCTGGAAAATCGGTCGAGATGGCGGTCGAGCGCGCCAACTCTCAAGGTCAGCTGCCTTCTATTCAGAGCCGCTGTTTGCACAGGATGGCAATAGCATCTATGTCATGCGTGGATCGAGTCTCGAACGCCTGCGAGCCGGTGCGAACTTTGGCCATGCGCCGGGAACCGAGTTCATCCGGATCAACCGGACCTCTGCCCAATTCGACATCATTGCCCCAGCAGAAGGCTTGACCAGCCCACACTTTGGACCTGACACAGATCGAATCTATTTCCATACACAGCTGAGCCCGACGGCGCGTACAGGCTCCGGTGGACTCATTTCGATGCGAATAGACGGCACCGATCGAAGGAATCACCTGTTTACCAAAGGCCCGGGTGTTTATCTCGCTGAAGAAGAGTTGCCCGCCGAAGACTCCCGTCTTTCCCCAGACGGTCGACATATCCTGGTTCGACATGCGAATCAGATTTATCTCATCGAACGATTGGGCACTGCACTGACAGAAGTCACCCACTCACTTACCGCACCGAATCTGCCGCAGGTCAAATTGACGGATGTTGGTGCGGATGATTTCAACTGGAGTAGTGACGCCAAGCAGATATGGTGGGTCGCAGGACATACCCTTTTCCTGCGCAACCTGGACTCCGTCAAATTCCGCGACGAGGAAAAACAGGTCGCTACCGATGTTGAATCAGAAAAGACAACAGCCTCGCCAGACAAGACTCCACACGCGATCGCCGAGAATGATCCAGCCGTCGTATCTCACCTCGTTGAAGTCTATCGCGCACGCGATATCCCCAACGGCGCATATGCGCTGATCAACGCAACCGTTCATTCGATGGTTGAAGGAGCCGATCCTCTCAATGACGGCGTGATTCTTGTACAAGGCAATCGGATCACCGCAGTCGGCAGCCAGAACACCATCACGATCCCCGCCGATACCAAAATCATCGACCTGGATGGACGATTTGTCCTGCCTGGATTCATCGATACCCACGCACACTTTCAGGTGATGCGGGACGTTCTGGACGACAGCAACCCATCGCTGCTTGCAAACCTTTCGTACGGTGTCACTACCGGCATCGACGTGCAGCCAGGGACCGTGGACATTCTGGCCTATCAGGATCTCGTCGATGCAGGATTGATGATTGGACCTCGCACGCTTTCCACCGGACCAGGCGTTTTCAGCAACAATGCATTCAAGTCCGCCGATCAGGCCGAAAGTGTGCTTCGACGATACCGGGACAACTACGGCGTACACAATCTGAAAGCTTATCTCAGTGGCAATCGCCAGCAGCGACAATGGCTGGTGCAGGCGGCCGCGCGGCTTAAGCTCATGCCAACGGCCGAAGGTGGTCTGGATATGAAGCTGGACCTGACGCATGCGATCGACGGGTTCTCCGGCAACGAGCACAACCTGCCAGTTTTGGAGCTGCAGGACGATGTCGTCCAGTTGATCGCCCAATCTCAGATCGCGTACACGCCGACGCTCATCGTCAGCTACGGTGGACACTGGGGAGAAGGCTGGTTCTACACCAGGGAGTCGCCGCTAGATGATTCGAAACTGGCTCGTTTCACACCGTACGATGAAATCGCTTCCAGAACCTTACGTCGGCCCTGGGCTCACGAAAAAGAATACGTGTTCAGGCAGCTCGCGGCGCAGGCCAACAAGATCGTCAACGCAGGTGGGCGAGTGGGTGTCGGCGCGCATGGACAACTTCAGGGACTGGGTTACCACTGGGAAATGTGGGCGCTGGCAACTGGTGGCATGTCCAATCGAAACGTGTTGACCTCAGCGACACGAACGGGTGCACAGATGCTCGGCATTGAAACAGATCTTGGCACCATCGAACCTGGCAAGCTTGCCGATCTCGTGGTGCTCGACGCCGATCCGTTCCTGGACTTGCGAAATACCGTTGGCATTCACAAGGTGATCAAGAACGGTGAGGTATTTGATGGAGCGACTCTCGACCGGGAGTGGCCTTCGAAACGCGCGCTTCCCAAGCAGTGGTGGTGGTTTACGGAGCCTCCGGACCAGGCGGACACAAAAACTCGCAACTGACCAGCCATCACTGAAATAATCACTAATCTTCCAATCGCTCTTCCTGCGATCCTTGATTTCCATGCATGAAGAGATGCAGCTGCCGATCGTGTCGGCTGGTCGCTGATAACGGTCCCGGTCGCACCCAAGCATTCCATCGCGATGGCGCAGCCCGTTCTGGCTGGTCGCCCATCACAGTCACGCGTTGAATGATGCGTTCGCCGGAAAAATCATTGAGCACAAAGTGCTGTGTGCAGCGATTGTCCCACATGCAGATCGTGCCCTGGGTCCAGCGGTACCGTACGGTGAAGCGTGGACTCTGAACCCAGCGCGTCAGATAGTTCAGCAGCATCTCGCTTTCAGTGGCATTCAGTTCGACGATACGGCGGGTGAAGTGTTCATTGACGTAGAGTGCTTTGCGACCGGTCAGCGGATGAACACGCACCACCGGGTGAATCGCCATCTTATCCGGTCGATTGTGTGGCAGGGCATCGTGCAGCGCTGACAAGCCTTCACACAGTTCCCTGAGCGGTTCCGACAATCCTTCGTAAGCCGCATAGAGACTGGCCCACATGGTATCGCCGCCAACGGACGGGCAACGGACCATATGCAGGATCGACATCAGCGCTGGCCGATCCTGAAAGGTAATGTCCGTGTGCCACTCATCGGCGATGCCACCTTTGGTCGCCGCCAGTTCGAATATTTCCGGGTGTTCGAGGAACGCGTTTTTCAGATTGGGATGACCTTCCAGCTTGCCGAAGTGGCGGCCAAGAGCGACATGTTGATCAACACTCAACTTCTGTTCCGGGAAAAACAGTACGAGATGCTGGAGCAGCAAGTTTTCGATGGCCTTTGCCTCGTTGGCTGCAACGGAACACAGATCGATACCACGTACCTCCGCGCCTAAAGCGCCAGCCAATCGGTTCACCTGCCACCCTGCAGGCCAATTCACGGCGTCGTTCATTTGGACCCCCTCAACTATTGTTCGTTACAGTATAAGCCCGCGGCGACCCGCCGCAGCTCTTCCACCCCGGACGGCCACCCCACACCCGATTTCGGTTACAGTCTGGCGAACATCCTGGGGAGTTCCATCATGGCTGAAGCCATCGCAAGCACCGAAGCAGAGATCAATGCGCTGCCGTTAGGAAGTATCGACGTCAGCAGGCCGGAGTTGTTCAAGACAGACTCACACTGGAACTACTTCAAGAGATTGCGCCGCGAAGACCCTGTGCACTTCTGTGGACAGAGCATGTTCGGACCGTATTGGTCGATCACAAAATTCCGCGACATCATGGATATCGAAAAGAACCATCAGGACTTTTCTTCCGATCCCGGTATCACCCTCGCCGATCGACCGGTCGATTTCCAGACCGTCAACTTCATCTCCATGGACCCCCCGAAGCACGACGTACAGCGCAAGACCGTACAGGGTGTTGTTGCTCCGATGAATCTTGCGAAGCTTGAAGCCACAATCCGGGAACGCGCCTGCGCCATTCTCGACAGACTGCCTGTTGGCGAAGAGTTCGACTGGGTAGACCGTGTTTCTGTAGAACTGACCACCCAGATGTTGGCCACCATCTTCGACTTCCCTTTTGACGAGCGTCGCAAGCTGACGTACTGGTCTGACATGGCAACCTCCGGCGAACTCGCTGGCGGTCCGACCCCGGAGCCAGTTCGCCGCAAGGCTCTGTTGGAGTGTCTTGCGTACTTCACAGCGCTACGTGATGAGCGGATCAATCTGCCGCCGAAGCCTGATTTGTTATCCATGCTCGCACATGGCAAGGACACCCGTGATATGCCACCCATGGAGTTCCTGGGCAATCTCATCCTGCTTATCGTGGGTGGCAATGACACCACTCGAAACTCTATTTCAGGCGGTGTGTATGCGCTGAATCAGAATCCAGCCGAGTATGAGAAGCTGCGACGTGATCCTTCGGTCATTCCCAATATGGTGCCAGAGATCATCCGCTGGCAGACCCCGCTGGCGTACATGCGACGCACTGCCAACCGGGATATCACAATCCGTGACAAGACCATCAAAGCCGGTGACAAGCTGGCCATGTGGTACGTTTCCGGGAATCGGGATGATGAAGAAATTCCGGAAGCCGACCGCTTCTGGATCGATCGGCCCAACGCACGTCATCATCTGTCGTTCGGGTTCGGAGTCCATCGTTGCATGGGCAATCGCCTCGCAGAGATGCAACTGCGCGTGTTGTGGGAAGAGATCATGAAGCGCTTCCGCTTCATTGAAGTGACCGGGGCAGTCGAACGGGTCCAGTCAAGCTTCGTCAAAGGATACGCGAGCATGCCGGTCGTTTTGCACCCCTGGTAGAGAGCATTTCGCAAGGGAAACCGGCCCGGACCATTCATGAATCGAATCGTCCGGGCTCGACTGCTTTTTCCAGCTGATTCTTTCAACCGCCTCTTCAGCCATCTCTTCAGCCATCTCTTCAGCCACTTTTCAGCCACCTTTCAGCCACCAAAGTGCAATCCAATTCGATTGCCATCCGGATCCACCACCACCGCAATATGACCGAAGGGTCCAATCGACGTCTTCTGCTGGGCAATCTTGCCCCCGGCCTGATTGCAACGCGTGAGCGCAGCGTCAATGTCCGGACAGTGCAGATAAATCATCACCCCTTCTTGTCCGGGATTCCGATCGCTTTTGGAGATCGTGCCTTCTGGACCGTTTTCCGACATGAAGACGCGCATTTTTCCATCCGGCCCATCGATGAGGCCCAGAGCTCGATCAAGCAGCCGTCCGTAGAATTTTTCCGCCCGATCCTCATCACGCACGGGAATATCGAACCAGTTCACCTTGATATCACTCATAACCACCTCTCGTTACCTTGGTTTGTTTTAGACGAATGAAGCCAACCAATCCGGACACCGAGTTGGGCACCGATATTGCCTGGAAGCTGCCCGTGACTTAGCGTACTCCACGGGCAGTGGATGATCGAAAACTTCACGCAAGAAGGAACTGACAAATGACACTGGTGTGCTGGAACTGCGGCTCGTCACTTGAAGCCATGCCTGTGCCCATCAGCCGCCATGCGCACTGCCAATCCTGCTTCGAGCCCGTACACAGTTGTCGAATGTGCCTTTTTCGCGCCGAATCAAAACCAGGACATTGCGAAGACGAACGAGCTGACCCACCCACACAAAAGGAAAACGCGAACTTCTGCGAGTACTTCAAACCACGCAACAACGCCTATTCGAACCAGCGTGGGGTCGCTGCGGACTCCGCCAAGGCCAGTCTGGATGCACTGTTCGGTGCGTCAAAAAACGCTATCGCCAGCGACGCCAGTGCGAATTCGTCTGCGGCGGTAATCGCTCAGCCTCAATCGAAGGACGCCGCTGCGAAGGCTGCTCTCGAAGCCCTCTTCGGCTCGCCGACAAAGAAGTAACTCTAACAAAGAGCACCACGCTGCAACCATTTTCGAAGTCGCGGCATCTTTAGAAAACAGAGTCGTGACGAGGCTCGATCCGATGGGTTCCGATGGCTCTCGAAGGCTCTCGAAGGATTGGGGGCTTACGTGATCAAGCTACAAGGTCGCACAGCCGTTTGTTGCGTTGACCTACATCCGCATCGCCGCTCACGGTTCAAGATACCAATGTGTATCGGCCACGTTGGAACTGATTTCGAACCGCCGACTGAAGCCGCAACTTGGCGCACGCCGCAGCGTATTTGAGAGCCGCAGCGTATTTGAGCAAAGGAACAAAAATTCATGACACAGATCAAAACAACGCTTCTGATTTTCGGCTTCGTTATCGTTTTGCCCGGTCTGGCAATTGCCGAAAAGCCCAGTAACTCAAACTACAATCTGGTCTATTCCAAAGCTGATTTCAGCAGTGCAGAGTCGGTTCAGGAACTGCACACAAAGATTGTGCGTACTGCACGGTCCCATTGCCCAAGCTACTTCACCACCCGATCTTTGGCTGATACCCGAAGCTGTGTGCGTGACGTCGTCACGAATCTGGTCAAGGTCATCAACCATGCGCAGTTGACCGCATACGCGCAAGGGGATGGCGTCCTGAAGCTGGTTGCCGATCTGGATGGGCCTGATTCTCAATCCTGACTAGATTCCAAATCCTGAGAAGATTCCCAATCCTGATTACAGGTGCGAAGCGAAAAACCGGCGCTTCGTTGCGCAACCGGTGAGTGATGCGCGGGTGGCAATCAACCAACCGTTGGGCTTCACGTCGGGGATCGAACCGCCTGCTCACGTGCGGCGCGCACCTTGTCATTGGTCTGATTGAACAGAAGTTCGCGGCGACGTGCTTCTTCTTCCGGAGTTCGCTCTTTCTGCCCCCAGTCCCGATGCATGCGAAAGCCACGCTCTACCGCCGCACGAGCGCGTACTGTGTCAACCCAGCGCTTCACGTGCGGGAAGCTCTCCCAGACTCTCTCGTCGATCATTCGACCAACCAGCATTGCCCACGGCCAGGTGATGATGTCGGCGATCGAGTAGTCGCTACCTGCAAGATAGGGATGAACCGACAGCTGGGCATCCATGACGCCGCACAGACGGTCAACTTCACCGACAAAACGCTTGGTCCCATATTCGAGTTGTTTCGGATCTCCCGTGAGGTTTTTTCCATAGTTCTTGAAGTGATTTGCGTTCCCCATCATCGGCCCGAGGTTGGCCATCTGCCAATGCACCCACTGCAAAACCACCACACGAGCGCGTGCATCACGTGGCAGGAACCGGCCGGTCTTGTCTGCCAGATACTCAAGAATGGCGCCGGATTCAAAGACCGTGATCGGCGCACCGGCGTCCGCAGGCTCGTGATCCACGATCGCCGGCATCCGGTTGTTCGGGCTGATCCTCAGGAACTCTGCCTTGAATTGATCACCACCACCAATATCTACCGGCAGGCAGCGATATTCGAGCCCGCACTCTTCCAGCATGATGGTGACTTTCCAGCCATTCGGCGTCGGCCAGTAGTGCACGTCAATCATCGAGATTCTCCTCAGATTTTCGTTTCGTACCGCACGCAGTCTGGCGTTGCAGGATGTGTACTGGCAAGCAAGGTCACGCGCTTCCGGCCGCCTGCAGATGTGCAAGCAAGGTGGCATTGAACGTCTCCGGCTGCTCGAAGTAAGGCGAATGTCCGGATTCTGCGACCACTACCATTCTTGAAGTTGGAAGGTGTGGCAGGTACGAGCCAAGCAACGTCGCCGGAAACAATGGGTCTTCAGCGCCTGCAATGAACAACCATGGGCACGTGATCGCAGCAGCCTGTGCAAAGCTGACCGGATGACGAGCCAGCGCCCGCAGTGACGTGATGCGAAAGTCGAGATTGAACGAAGCGATGGCCTGGTAGAGCTGAACGAGCGGGGGGTTGGCCAGCGTCGCCTTTGACATCGTTCGCAAGATGCCGTTGCCGGCATCGGCGTCTGAGCGTGTCAGATTGGCCGCAGAAGCAGTGGGAGCTGGATTGGGTAGTCCCCCAGGTGTTGCGCTCATGGTCAGCGAGAGAACACGCTCCGGCGCATCAAGCACCATTCTCAGCACCGTGAAACCACCCATGGATTGGCCGACGAGGTGCGCCCGGTGCACTTGCGCGGCATCAAGAACTGCCAGCGCATCATCGCGGAACTGCGGCGTTGAAATGGTCTCGGCAGCGGCCGGACTGCGGGCGAAAGTTCGATGATCAAACGTGATGCACCGGTAACCGCGCGCAGTAAAAAAGGCCACCTGCTGGTACCAGATTCCGGCATTTCCACCGGCACCATGTGCAAACAAGATCGCCGGGCCCTCTCCAGCCGACTCAAAATAAATACGGGTACCACCAACCGTTGCAAAGGCCATCGTCGCCCCCTGGTTCAGAAGATTTGTTTTGTAAAAGTCGGCTGGCGCGTACCGATTTTGATTGCGCGCGGCACGACACCATCCATAGACCGCGTGTAGTATCCCCAATCGAACTGGCGAGGCAATCCGAGGAGGCCATACCATGCAGGCGGAAGCACTCCGGTCCGGACAGGATCGTGAACTGCACCGACAACTGCTGGAAGATCCGGAGGTCAAACGCGTCAATGAAGAGATCTCCCGACACGAAGCGAAAGGAAACCTTGGCGTTCGACGCCAGCTCCTGAACACATCGGTTCGTCTCTCAACGAAAATGGCTCCAGACTTGCATCACACCGCAGACGTCTGCCGAGAACGGCTCGGGTTGACGATCCCGCTGGAGCTGTACGTCTTTCCAAGTCCGAGCTTCAACGCCGCCTGCGTCAAGCCTGAAGCAGGTCGCCTGTTCATCATGGTCTCTTCTTCGCTGCTGGAAGCGTTTTCCCCGGCAGAAATCCGCTTCGTTATGGGACATGAACTTGGTCACCACCTCTTTCACCATCACGACATTCCAATCGGCTACGTGTTACGAGGGCAGCAGCGCGCCACCCCAAAGCTCGCCTTGACCCTGACGAGCTGGTCTCGATATGCAGAGATCTCAGCGGATCGGGCGGGCGCATGGTGCGCACAAGACATCGAAGCAGTCGCACATAGCCTCTTCAAGCTGGCGTCGGGGCTGTCCGGCAACTACGCTCAATTCTCTCTTGCCGACTTCCTGCAACAGGTTGACGAGATGCAACTCGAGAGGGCGGAGCCTGGTCAAGGCGCACCAACCGAAGATTGGTTCCTGACTCATCCATTCAGTCCGCTGCGCGTCAAGGCGCTGGCCTTGTTTGATGAGTCGATCATGAGCAAACCAGCCGGCACCTCCGTCGAGAACCTGGAACTCGGGGTCCATGGACTCATGAGTCTCATGGAACCCTCTTATCTGGAAGCACGAACCGATGTCGCCGAGGCGATGCGACGTTTGTTGTTCGCCGGCGCGATCGCGGTAGTCACGGCCAACAATGAAGTTGTCCCTGCAGAGATCGCGGCATTCGAGAAGTTCTTTGGAACCCGCGCTTTTTCGAGCAAACTCGATCACGCAAAACTGCGGGGTGAATTGGACGAGCGGATTGAACAGGTGCGCGCGCAGACGAGCTTTCCACAGCGCATGCAGGTACTTCATGATCTGATTATCATCGCGCGTTCGGATGGCCCGCCTCCAGACGCCGAGAGAAGAGTGCTGGTTGAAATTGCGCACGGACTTGGCATTTCGACCTGCTTTATCGATCAATCCATAAACATGGCAACGGAGCTGGACTAATGGTCGACTGGCGCGGCAGAAAGAAGAGCGACAACGTTGTCGACATGCGCGGGCAACGTGCACCGATGGGCATTGGCCGTCGCTCGGCAAAAGCGGGCGGTGGAATCGGTATCGTCGGTATCGTGATCGTCATCATCATGTTCTTCATGGGCGCAGATCCTTCTCAACTTCTTAGTGTCCTGCTTGGTGGCAGCGAACCTGGCAGTGTGCAGATAGAGGACCAGGCTCCCCAACAGCCACAGCCTGGCGCGCCCGCAGAAGAGGACGCGGGTGCCGCCTTCGTGCGCGTCGTGCTCAAGGATACCGAAGAAACGTGGGGACGCTTGTTTGAAGCCGCTGGGTCCCCGTATCCACAGCCCAAACTCGTCCTGTACGAAGATGCAGTTCAATCGGCGTGTGGAATGGGATCGGCGGCGGCTGGTCCCTTTTATTGTCCTGGCGATGAGCAGTTGTACCTGGATCTGTCGTTCTTTAACGAACTTTCAAAAATGGGCGCGCCGGGCGATTTTGCTCAGGCCTATGTGATTGGTCATGAGGTTGGACACCATGTCCAGAATGTGCTCGGGACGCTGGAACGAAGCCAGCACGCCAAAGGCCGAATGAGCGAAGCTGATGGCAATGCCGTCCAGGTACTCGTTGAACTACAAGCCGATTGTTACGCGGGCGTCTGGGCCCATCATGCGGAAACCCAACGCGATCTGTTGGAAAGTGGTGACGTCGAAGAAGGATTACAAGCTGCAACCGCTATTGGCGACGACACCTTGATGAAGCGCGCGGGACGGCCAGTGCACGCGGAGTCCTTTACACACGGCAGTGCGGCACAGCGTGTCGAGTGGTTCAGAACCGGCTTCAAATCCGGTAGTGTCGATCAGTGCGATACGTTTGCGGCAGCAGGGGTCACACTCCGCTGAGAGGCCCGCGTCGAGCTGGTCGCAGATCTGACTGCAAAAAAAAGGCGCTGTCGAATTCATGATTCGCAGCGCCCTCTCTATACGTTCCTATACGTCCCTATACGTCTCTATACATCGCGGCCATGTGCAGGGGCTACTTCGATAAATGCCCCATGCCTTCTTCCAGCCCACGCACAGTCAACGGGAACATCCGCCCCGCAACCAGATCTCGAGTCATACCAACCGACGTTGAATACTCCCAGGTCTCCTGAGGTGTCGGATTGATCCACACGACCTTGTCATAGCTCTCTATGAAGCGGGTCAGCCAAAGTGCGCCGGGCTCTTCGTTCCAATGTTCTACGCTGCCACCGGCATGCGTGATTTCATACGGTGCCATCGTGGCATCACCGACAAAAATCACCTTGTAGTCGCGCGCGAACTTGTTGAGAACCTGCCAGGTGGGCATGCGCTCACCCATTCGTCGCTTGTTGTCCTTCCAGACGCTTTCGTAGAGGAAGTTATGGAAATAGAAGAACTCGAGATGCTTGAATTCGGTACGAGTCGCTGAGAACAGCTCCTCACACACCTTCACATGCGCATCCATCGAGCCGCCGATATCCAGGAACAACAATACCTTGACCGTGTTCTTGCGTTCCGGCCGCATGCGGATGTCGAGCATGCCACCATTGTGCGCAGTCGAACGAATGGTGTTGTCGAGGTCCAGCTCTTCTTCCCTGCCCGTACGCGCAAACTTGCGCAATCGGCGGAGCGCCAGTTTGATGTTGCGTGTTCCCAGCTCGACGTTGTCGTCGAGGTTCTTGAACTGACGTTGATCCCAGGCTTTCTTGGCTTTTTTGTTCTTCCCCTTGCCAGGTCCGTTGGGACCCTTGCGTCCGGGTCGATCGGCATCACCTTCTTCGCCGTCCTTTCCTTCCTTGCCCTCTTTGCCCTTCTCGGCTTCGCGACGCTCAGCTTCTTCCTTGGATTCCTTGAACGCCTGGATCAGCTTTTCCAGACCACCTAAAGACTTGATCTTCTCAAGCTCTTCGGGTGTCAGTGATTTCTCGAACTCATGGCGCAGCCACTCGTCGGGGATCAAAGACTCCAACAAACCGTGCAGATCTTCCAGGCCCTTGAAATAAGCACTGAATGCACGGTCAAACTTGTCGTAGTTCTTTTCGTCCTTGACCAGACAGGTGCGGCTGAGCAGGTAGAAGTCGTCGAGATCTGCATAGACCAGGCGGTACTGAAGCGCCTGTATCAGATCCATCAGCTCACGCAGCGTGACGGGGACCTTGTACTTGCGCAATGTCAGGAAGAAGTTGATGAGCACAGTTTCAGCCCCTGCTGTCGCGCCGGTTCATGAATGCCAATCGCTCAAGCAGATGCACATCCTGCTCGTTCTTGACCAATGCGCCGTACAGCGGCGGAATCGCCTTGGTCGGGTCGCGATTGGTGAGGATTTCGTCTGGAATGTCATCCGCCATCAGGAGTTTGAGCCAGTCGATGAGTTCTGATGTCGATGGCTTCTTCTTCAGGCCCGGGACTTTGCGGACGTCGAAGAAGATATCCATCGCTTCTTTCACCAGATCCTTCTTGATGCTGGGGAAGTGCACTTCGACGATCTGCTGCATGGTTTCGCGATCAGGGAAGTTGATGTAGTGGAAGAAGCAGCGACGAAGGAACGCATCGGGCAGCTCTTTTTCATTGTTGGAGGTGATCACCACCACTGGACGCTTGATCGCCTTGATGGTTTGGCCAAGCTCATAGACGTAGAACTCCATACGATCGAGTTCCTGCAGCAGGTCGTTGGGAAACTCGATGTCTGCCTTGTCGATTTCATCGATCAGCAGGACCACGCGGTCTTCGGATTCAAACGCTTCCCAGAGTTTGCCCTTCTTGATGTAATTCCGGATATCCGTGACGCGCTCATCACCAAGCTGTGAATCACGCAGTCGGGAAACCGCATCATATTCATACAGACCGTTGATCGCCTTGGTGGTGGACTTGATGTGCCAGGGGATCAACCGCATTCCCAAAGATTTTGCAATTTCCTCGGCCAGCAAAGTCTTACCGGTACCGGGTTCACCTTTAACAAGCAACGGGCGTTCGAGCTTTACTGCCGCATCCACCGCCATGCTCAGCTCGTCGGTAGAAATATAGGTATCGGTGCTATCGAAAATCATGAGTTTCTCGCTTTCCCCAGAATAAGTGGCCCCGATCAAGGCAGCCTGGCTTCATTTATGGTCGTTTGTGGAATGTCTGTCCCGGTTCCTCGTTACCACCCAAGGGGGTCACGAAGCCGGGTACTTTACCCATTTCCAGCGTATTTGCACCTGTCAGACCCTGACCTGCGCCAAGCACCCGCCACCACACCGGCAGAAGCAGGTCTTTGCCCGCAGGGTTTTTACCCCGAGGTTCCTTTGGCGGGCTCAGGCTGTTGTTCATCCAGCCAATCTTGCAGTGCCTGGGGGATCTGCTTACGGGAGAGAAACCAGCCTAGACCGATAGCAACGAGGAGATTAAGAACGGACGCTGCGGCAACAAACCAGATCGGCAACTGAGGTTCGTGTGGGGGGCTGGCCACCGCTTTGCCCTTCGAAGCAGACTCCTTTCCGCCATGGCTGGCCGAAACATTGGGCTCATGAGACGACGATTGAACTGCTGCCGTTGTCTTGTGCTGCACAGACTTCACAACCGGTTTGCGACCTTCTAGCGCTTTGCCTTTCGCGTCGAACCGAAAGACTTGCTCAGCCTTCAACGGCATTTCGACCTTGAAGGCCTCGGTGTGCAACACAAACGGGGTTTGGTTCTGATAACGACCAAAAAAGTTGAGTGCGATTTCGATCTCGCCTCCGGCATTGGCATCGGCATCGGCATCGGCATCGGCATACGGGATAACAATCTGCCACAGTCCACCTGGAAACGGAGTCGCTGGCAACGAGTGACGCTCGCCAGACGTCTTGCGAATCTGGAACGTCGAAGTCAACGAGCCGTAATCCACGGACCCATCCGCAAACTGCGCAAAAGCAACCAGGTCTTTGCCGTCCTGCCGGAAAATCACCTCGACCGGGTTGGCAAGCACAAAAGGGATCGATACTTGCCGGGAAAAGGTAGGCCCGGTAAGACCGATGTTGAGCTTCCAGTGACCTCCGTTGATCGTATCGCTGAACCGGACGCGAAAGACACCGCCTGGTACACGTTCAACAAACAGCGGCACCGATTCAGTTTCCCCAATCAGTTCCGCGTCAGCGCGGGTCAAGGCAAGAAAGGATTCGTCAGTGACCATGTCGGTGCCCGTAAACAGCATGAAGTCGACATGGTTGAAGTGGCCCGGGAGCATCGTTGCCGGAACGTCGCCAACCTGAAGGGCGAGTTCTCCGAGAGCAAACACGTGCGTATCTGTTTTGCCCTTGAAGTGCCAAATCCCGGGCTGCGGCCCGACTACGGTCATGACGTCGAAACCGCGCGCATCGTGCCACTGCACGTTCGCACCCGGTGATGCCCGGGTGCGCAGGATTCCTGAGGGGTCGACCAATTCGAGGTCCGGTTCGTCCCCACTTCTCATCATCGTCATTTCCCTGAGCCCCGGCTCGACGGTGAACGCGCCACCTTCGACCCGAAGCTGCGGTGGTGCCGCGGTTCGATCCAGCAAGGTCTCAAACGCTCTACCGAGATCGGCAGTAGATCCTGCCTTGATATACAGCCCTCCGGTCTGCTCCGCCAGCGGTCGCAACAGCGGGGAATCACCGGTACCCGGTAATATCACCACATGAATGTGAATGCCGACAGCCGCAAAGTTTCTGGCCATTGTGTTCAACAACTGATCACGCTGTTTCGCGTCGGTAACAACGTCACCACTCTGAAAACGTCCACTTCCCACGACGATGATGTGTCGCTGCCGTTTGCTGTCTTGGTCGGCATCCCATGTGGCGGCCATCAGAGCAGCTGCCAGATCTACATCTTCACCCTGGGAGTCCAGCTCTCGAGTATGAACAGTTGCAAGCCTCTTCCAGAACAGATCTGTGCGCCCATGTTCGACAAGCCGACTCACGTGGTCGCCATAGACCCAGATGCCACCGCGTCCATTGTCCGGGAGCAAGCTTGCCAGCAGTGATGTGGCCTCGCTGCGAACTTGCTCGGGGTCTGCTGCCTGCGCAGCGTTTGAGACTTCAAGGAGGATTCGCACGTCGGGCACACGCGGTGCCAACAACGTCTCGGCCGCATGTACGGGCACACATGCGGCAATGCAGCAGATCAAGGCAATTACACCTTGAGCAGATCTCAGGCAATTGATGCAGGTCAACAACTTACGCATAGCCCAGAACTAACCGGATCAGGTCAATTGACCTTAAGCGTAGCAACTCCCCGAAAATTCGCCCGAGGCGCTCAAAAACCTGCGGGGATCTTTGGAGCAACTTGCTCCTGCGCAAGGTTCAGGCCCTAGCCCGCACTATTCATGAAGGATCGTAGCGAGGGCGTCGAGAGTAGTGAAAACGCTGGGTGGCGCGGACAGGAGCGCGCGCAGGCGTGCTTGACAG
>JAYSTS010000160.1:0-5767 GCA_043719475.1 Gammaproteobacteria bacterium
TACGTAAACGGCATCAATCAAGAGACCGAATACACGTAGGCAGTCGTACCTTGGCGTGATCGGGCAAAGTGCTTGCAAACGGGGAGGAGTCCATACACGTCCCAGGGCGCGTTACCCGTGTCCAGACGTTGCTGAACGGTGTTCACGCGCCAATGGTCGCCACCACGCAGCGCGTCAAGTTCGTGCCACGCCAGCGGTACCGAGATGCCAAGCCCCGGCCGCGCCCGCGCCGACCAGGCGCACACCGTGGTGGCGCCCAGGCCGTTGCGCAGGTAGTCGATGTAAATCTTGCCAACCCGGTTTTTCGGCCCGCTCCTGGCCACGAAACGTTGTGGAATCGTCTTCGCCAAATGCTGCACGATGGCCTGCGAAAAGCCTTTGGCCGTGTCCCAGTCATGCCCCTTGCGAATGGGCACGACGACGTGCAAGCCCTCGCCACCACTGGTCTTCAGGAAGGCGGGCAGGCCGAGTGTGTCAAGGAAGGAACGTGTCAACTGCGCTGCCTCCTGCACCTGCGCCCACACCACGCCGTCGCCAGGGTCGAGGTCGAAGACCAGACGGTCCGGGTATTCGAGCGAAGTCGTACCGGTGTTCATGGTGTGGAACTCGATCACGTTCCACTGCGCGGCTGACAGCAGCCCTTGAGCACGTGCCACTTCGATGAGGGCAGGGTGTGCAATGGACAACGCAGGATCGAGCTGCCGTAGTCCAGGCAACTTGTCGGTTTCGGCGTGTTTTTGAAAGAACAGCTGACCGTCCACACCTTCTGGCGAGCGAACCAGCGATACGGGTCGGCCTTTCAAGTGTTTCATCATGAGCTTGCCCACGAGCGCGTAGTAGCGCACAAGTTCGATCTTCGTCGTGCCCGTGCTTGCATCGATGACCCGGTCGGGATGCGTCACTCGCAGGCGTTTGCGCAAGGATGGTTCTGCCTTGCTCGGACGGGCGGCGGTGTTGCCTGCATCCACTCGAATCGGATCTTCGCGCACGATCATCTTGGCCTCCTTGTCGCTACGCAGCCCGCGAAATACGGCATGCCGTATGTGCCCGCCGTGGGTCCACTCACCGAAGGACACTTCGGCCACCCACACCGGCTCGACCCAGTGCGGCCGGCCTTCGATCTTTGCCGTCGCAGCAAAGGGGCTGCTCTTGCGTTCGCTGCGGGTCAACCGCTGGCGGATATCCAGCAATGCGCTTTCGCTGAAGCCGCTGCCGACGTTGCCGGCATGTTGCAAAGTGCCTTGGGCGTCGTAAACACCCAGCAGCAACGCGCCAAATCCCGAACGCGCGCCCTGAGGATCGGTGTAACCGCCGACGACAAATTCCTGCCGCAGGCCGCACTTCAGCTTGATCCAGTCGCTGCTTCGTGACGAACGGTAGACCGAGTCGCTCCGCTTCGCGATGACGCCTTCCAGGCCCAGCTCACAGGCCGAAGTGAGCACGCTGCCGGCGGATGCATCGAAGACTTCACTCACGCGAACCACATGGGACGCGCTTTTGCCCAGCAGCCGCTGCAAGACGGCGCGGCGAGCCAGCAAGGGCACGGCACGCAGGTCGTAGCCGTCGGCGTAGGGTACGTCGAAGACGTAAAACAGGACCTCTTCCGTCGCTGCTGAATCGAAACACCGCTGCAGTGCTCCAAAGTCGGGGATGCCGGCCGCGTTCGGCAAAACGATCTCGCCGTCGTACCAGCCGGGTGGCAGTTTCATGCGCTCAAGGCTGCGCTGCAGCGGACGCAGTTTCGCACTCCAGTCGTGGCCGTTGCGCGTGAAGAGCTTGACCTTTGCGTCGTCGATGCGCGCCAGCATGCGGTAGCCGTCGAACTTGATTTCATGGATCCAGTTCTCCGCGTCGGGCGGTGGCCCTGCGGCCAGGGTGGCCAGTTGCGGGCTCAGCGAGAGGGGCAGTTTGGCTTCTACGGCCTCGGCTGGCATGCGGCCGTCGGTAGTGCTCGGGGCCGCCGAACGGGATCGAGGGGTCGTCGTTGGTGTAGGTGACGTGAGTCGCGCAGCGCCTGGTGTTCTGCCAAGGACGCTGTCCGGCCGTTCGTCGACGACGCTGAACTCGGAGGTCAAGCGCGCGAAGGCGTCCTTCTCCTTGATTAGCAACCAGGGCTGCTGCCTTTCGTTCTTGCCCTTGATTCGTACCAAGACCCACTTGCCCCGAAGTTTCTGGCCATGGAGCTCGAACTTCAGATTGCCGGCGCGATGGCCCACGAGTGGATCACCGATGGGCGTCCAACGGCCTGTGTCCCAGACGATGACCTTGCCGGCGCCGTACTGCCGCGCGGGTATCGTGCCCTCGAAGTCGGCGTACGCGATCGGATGGTCTTCCACCTGAACCGCCATGCGCTTGACAGTGGGGTCCAGGCTGGGACCCTTGGGCACGGCCCAACTCTTCAAAGTACCGTCGAGTTCCAGGCGGAAGTCGTAGTGCAGGCTGCTGGCCCAGTGCTTCTGCACGACGAAATTCGACAACCGTTGGCCTGCCTGGTCGACGTCCCCAGGCTCAGGCGTCGCAGTAAAATTGCGTTTCGCGCGATAAGCCTTCAGCGGGTCTGCTGGCTGCGACAGCGCTATTGTGGTCGAAGTGATCGACATTGACGGTCTCCTCGGAGCCTGCAGCAAGCGTGAAGTGGATGGAGAGCGTGCAAAGCCAACTGAAGCTTACGCACGCGATGCAGCGGGTCTGTTCGACTGCGCACATGGCGAAGGTGTTGCCGCAGAGACGACCCCCGCAGGGGCGCCCGAACGATGCGGGCTAAAACATTCCGCGCGTGACGGCGCAACCTGACGTTGCATGAACAAATACGTCGCCCGTTTCTCAGGTACTGCCTTCAATAGGCTTCTTGGACCTGCTCTGCCTCGGCGCCAAACCGGCGGCAGGCCGTGCAATGGTGCTGAACGGTGATTCGTCTGCCACCCTTCGCTGATCACTAGCAAGCGGAAAACAAATTCCGTTGTGAGCGTGCCGAAGTACATCGAACAGCCGCCACCGCCAATTCAGCTTCTTCCAGGTAAACCAAGATCACCATGAATCGGCGTGGCTCCCGGTTTACGTCGCTCTTTTCACACTGCTTTTCACGTCACCGTATTCTGCCTTTATTTTCCCACCAATTTTCTGGACCGTTCCCTCGCTCTCCAGGCTCTTGTTGCCGGTCGTTTTGCCAGCGATCTCCTTGATCTTGCCCTTGGTCTGTTCGGTTCGGCCTTTGACTTGATCCTTGTTCATAACGACATCCTCGAGTTGTTAGCAGGTATTCCTCGTGAGCAATTCGAGCGAATGCTGATGCTCACGACAGGACGTTAAACACCATCGTGCAGTCGTTCTGTTCGCTAGCACGCTTTCAGCGCGCCAGATCCTCTCTACCAATTTCGTTTTCTCCGCATTTGCGCGATCTTCCCGTAAGTTTCAAATGGACCACTCAACATCGCATGATCCTTCTGCACTGGGTTCTACACCCTTCCTCTCTACAGTTCGGCTATCGAAAGGCTGCTCTTTGCCGACCAATAGCCGGTGCAACCATGATGCCGATGGACTGTGACCTGCGTGTGTTTTCTCTTGTCATTCAGCGGTAGTTGATCAGCGCCCATGATTCTGAACCAAGACAGGGCGTCAGGGGCGCTGTTTCGGTGCGCAAGCGGGGCGCTGCGGGCGGCCTGTTTCGCTGACGAGAACGATCACGCGCGACAACGCACATACCTGCCGGCCAGCGTCAGCTATTTTTTAAACAGATCTGCAACGCTTCGAACAAATCAGGAATCACATGGCTATGGGAACTCGCGAATTGCATGCGCTTGGTCAGCGGCTATGGCTGGACTACATCAACCGTGAACTGTTGGACAACGGCACGTTGGTTCGATACTCAAAAGAATTTTCCATCACCGGTCTCACATCAAACCCGATCATGTTCGATGCGGCGATCGCCGGCACGTCCGCATACGATGGAGAGATTCGCATGTGGCGCAACGCCGGTGTTTCCAATGAGGCGATTTTCAAACAGATCGCCCTCGCTGATCTACGCCGGGCTGCCAATTTGTTCCGTCCATTGTTCGACGCCAGTGATGGTATGGAAGGTTGGGTGTCGATGGAAATTTCACCCCTGTTTGCAAATAACACCTGGGGTAGTGTCGAGGCGGCCCGCCAGATCCAGCAGCTCGCGCACCGTCCGAATCTGATGGTCAAGATCCCTGGCACGCCTGCAGGCATCAGTGCCTTCGAAACGTCCATTCATGCAGGCATTCCCGTCAACGTCACACTTCTGTTTTCGCTGGCACAATATAAGGCGGCAGCCGAGGCCTATCTGCGTGCACTTGAACGACGTCTGGTGGCGGGCCTTGATCTGCGTGTCGCGTCAGTTGCCTCGATCTTCATCAGCCGATGGGATGTTGCTGCTGCACCTCTGGTGCCATCCGAACTGCAGGGCCAACTTGGCATCACCATGGGCCGGAGAATTTATGCCGAATATCGCGAGCTGCTGGCCTCTGCTCGCTGGCAACGGCTGGCCGACGCCGGTGCGCGGCCGCAACGGCTGCTCTGGGCCAGCACGGGAAACACGGATCCGGAAACATCACCAACCCGTTATGTCGATGCGCTGGTTGCACCCGATACCATCAACACGTTGCCGGAAAAAACCCTGCAGGCCGTCGCCTACAACCAGAAGGCCCTCCCGGCCATGCCAGAAGACAAAAGCCTGGCAGTCAGTTGTCTGCAACGGTTCAAAGCTGTCGGTGTCGACACCGACAACCTCGCGCAGCAGTTGCAGCTCAATGGCGTGGAGGCGTTTGTGAAGTCCTGGCATTCATTGCAGGGACGTATCGCCGAGAAGTCAGCGACACACGCACATGCGCATAGTTTGGGATGAAGGACCCTGAAGGAGGACACCCATCTGTCGTGGCGGCCACACAAATCGTGGCAGATTGGCCATGGGATGCTGACCGGCAGATCGAACACTGACGACCGTTTGCTCTCAGCGCGACTGTGACTCCGACGGAAGGAGGCCATCCACTCCCGCACCTGTGGTACTGCGAGCTCTGGAAAATGCAGTGCCGAGCGGGTGGCGAGCTGAATTCTGAAAGCGCTGTGGGTCTTGGCTGATTCAGGATCGCGCGATGCACGAAACACGGACAGGGAACAGGCATAACTGGCCCCAAACGCCGGTGTAAAGGCTTCGTGTGTTTCATACCCGGCGGCAAAGGCAATCTGCGTAACCTGCGTATCGGTATTGAGCAATTGCCACGCGCTTGATCCGTATTGCGAATTTCTGGCGGATCAAAGATGTTGATTGTTCAATTTCCATCCACACCGACCCAGGAGTCACCATGCACGTTGAAATTCGCGAGTTACCGGCGCAGCGCCTGGCTACCATCGAACATCGAGGTCCGTACAATCGAATCAGCGAAGCGTTTGCGAGGCTTGGGCAGATCGCTGGACCTACAGGACTGTTCGGCCCGCAGGCCGCGATGATCGCCCTGTATTTCGACGATCCAGACTCAACGCCTGCCAGCGAACTGCGTGCAGAGGTGGCGTTGTCGGTGGCAGGTGACAAGGTGCTGCCGCCAACTGTTGGGGAGCGCACGCTGCCCGCCGGTCGATACGCGTGCACCCTGCATGAAGGCGGTTATGACCGACTCGGTGACACCTGGTCGCGGTTCATGGGCCAGTGGCTACCACAAAGCGGACATCGCCTCGCGAACAGCCCGAGCTTCGAGCGTTATCTCAACACGCCGATGGACGTGCCGGTGGATCAGCTACGGACAGAGCTCTA
>JAYSTS010000017.1:0-8231 GCA_043719475.1 Gammaproteobacteria bacterium
CTCGTCAGCTCTCCGAGATTGGCGGGGTCCCCGGGACCATTGCCTATCAACACGCCGTCGACTTCAGGCCAGTAACTGAGCAAGTCAGCGTGCCACGGCGCGCGGAGTACCGAGACACCTCGATCCAGCAGGCAGCGTACGATGTTGTCCTTGGCGCCGACATCTACCAGCAGAACGGTCTGCCTTCCTCCTTCGTACCGATGTGTCGCGGCTGGGGCTACCTGCCGGAAGACATCGGTGGTCATTTCGACCGCTGTTGCTGAAGCCGCCAAAGAATGTGGGCCACAATCCTGCAGAAGATGCCCGGGCATGGTGCCGGCTTCGCGCAGATGACGAGTGAGAAACCGCGTGTCAATCCGACAGATCCCCGGAACGCCCTGACTCTTGAGCCAGTCACCGAGGGAACGCTGCGCGCGATAGTGACTGAAGGTCTCCGAATAAGACTGCACGATCAGACCCTGCACCTGAATACGAGAGGACTCGAATGGCCCTGCGATACTCTGACCACAACGGTCACCCGGCACGCCGTAATTGCCAATCGACGGATAAGTCATCACCAGAATCTGCCCACGATAGGAAGGATCCGTTAGCGTCTCGACATAGCCGCTCATGCCCGTGTTGAACACGACTTCGCCACGTACCGCACGATTGGCACCAAACGAAACGCCTGCCAGTTCCGTGCCGTCATCCAGAATCAACCGCATGTCCATCAGTCCTCGAACGCACTCCGTGCAACTGCCTCACTATAGCTGCGATCGCCCTTGACTAATGTGAATGGGAGCAGAAACCAGAACGCTGCCCACCGCGCACGGCATTCCCTCATCACCCGGCAGCGAATAACAAGCTGTCCAACACGCAGACCCAATCGTCATCATCAACCAAAGCCAACATATAGCAAGTAAACTGTTAATGACGGCGAAATTCCCAATCCGACATTCGACGGTTACGTTGTCCGCACAAACTGTTACCTCCATCAAGTTCATCCGATCGCTGCAGCAGTTATGATGAACGCCTGACCAATCAGCAATGGTCAGCAACCGCCAAGCGTTAGGGAAGAGAGCGTCAGGGAAGACAGTCACATACTTCGTGTTGTTTCTTTGTCCTCGATTCTTGAGCGCCGTCACCAGCAGTTGTCATCAACAGTTGTCCTCAACAACAGTGAGTAGTGTTTAAGTCATGTACATACTCGGCATCTCGTCGTATTACCACGACAGCGCGGCCGCTTTGGTCAAGGATGGAGACATCGTTGCTGCGGCCCAGGAAGAACGATTCACCCGCAAGAAACACGATCCGGGCTTCCCGAAAAACGCAATCAATTACTGCGTTCAGGAAGCGGGTATCAGCGTCTCAGATATCGACCACGTCGTTTTTTACGACAAGCCCCTGCTCAAGTTCGAGCGCCTGCTGGAAACTTATTTGTCGTATGCACCGAGTGGTTTCCGCTCATTCCTGACGGCCATGCCGGTCTGGTTACGGGAAAAGCTGTTCCTCAAGGATCTGCTGCAAAAAGAAATGGCAGGTCTCATCGGGTGTAAGCCAAAAGAGGTCAAGCCCGTACTGTTCACCCAGCATCACCAGTCACACGCAGCCTCGGCTTTTTTTCCGAGCCCTTACGAACGGGCCGCCGTCATGTGTCTGGACGGCGTTGGCGAATGGGCGACCACTTCGGTCTGGCTTGGCGAAGGTAACAAGCTGACTCCACAGTGGGAAATTGATTTCCCCCACTCGCTCGGCCTGCTGTATTCCGCGTTTACCTATTTCACCGGGTTCAAGGTCAACTCGGGAGAGTACAAACTGATGGGGCTGGCGCCTTACGGTGTGCCCAAATACGTCGATCTGATCTATGACAAGCTCATCGACGTCAAGCCTGACGGTACGTTTCGCATGGACATGCAGTACTTCAACTACGCAAACGGTCTGACGATGACCAACGATCGGTTTGCCGCGTTGTTTGGCGGTCCTGCCAGAAAATCTGAAACCCCGATCGCACAGCGGGAAATGGACCTTGCAGCGTCCATTCAGGTGGTGACCGAAGATATCGTTCTTAAACTGGCTCATACGGTTCACAAGGAACTGAAGGCAGATTATCTGTGTCTTGCTGGTGGTGTTGCGCTCAACTGCGTGGCGAATGGCCGCCTGTTGCGGGAAGGTCCGTTCAAGGACATCTGGATCCAGCCTGCAGCGGGCGACGCAGGTGGCGCGCTAGGCGCAGCGTTGGCAGTGTGGCACGAGCATTTGGATCAACCGAGAAAACCCGTCAAGACCGACGCCATGAAAGGGTCATACCTGGGTCCACAATGGAAGGATGCGGATATCCAGCAGCAGCTCGACGCGCGGGGCGCGGTCTACCAGCGCCTGGACGACCCGGAACTGATGCCCCGCCTGGCCGAGGCGCTGGAAGGAGAGAGCGTGGTCGGCTGGTTCCAGGGTCGAATGGAGTTCGGTCCACGTGCACTTGGTGGACGCTCGATCATTGGTGATCCACGCAGTCGAAACATGCAGTCCGTGATGAATCTCAAGATCAAGTATCGCGAGTCGTTCCGTCCCTTTGCACCCTCGGTGCTGGCGGAACATGCTGCTGACTACTTCAAGCTAGAACACTGCAGCCCGTACATGCTGATCGTCGCGCCGATTGAAGAATCCAAACGGATCGCCATGACGGACGACGAGCAGAAGTTGTTCGGCATTGCCAAGCTGAACGTCCCGCGTTCCGAGCTTCCCGCAATTACCCATGTGGATTATTCGGCCCGTGTACAGACCGTACACACCCATTCCAATCCTCGATACCATGCGCTGCTAAAAGCGTTCAACGAACGAACTGGCTGCCCGGTCCTGGTTAACACGTCATTCAACGTGCGTGGCGAACCCATCGTCAACACACCCGACGACGCTTACCGCTGTTTCATGCGCACCGAAATGGACTATCTGGTCGTTGAAAATTACTTGATGAAAAAACAGGACCAGCCGGAAATGCCCGACGACGGTTCCTGGAAAACAGAATTCGAGCTGGATTGATCAATATGGCAAGTCATCTGATTCCTGAACTGGACGCCAAGGGGCTGCGCAGCTTCGGTGTAACAACCGGAGTGATCATCGTTGTGTTGTTTGCACTGTTCTTCCCGTGGCTGCTGGAAGTAGGCATTCCACGCTGGCCTTTTATACTCGGCGGGATACTCGCAGTGTGGGGTCTAGTCCATCCCACCAGTCTTCGACCTGTTTATGTCAACTGGATGAAATTTGGTCTGTTATTGAGCAAGGTCACGACACCGATCGTCATGGGCATTGTTTTTTACGGCGTAGTCATGCCGATGGGTTTACTGATGCGGCTGTTTGGCAAGGATCCGATGCGACGCAAACTGGACGACACTCAATCAACCTATCGTGTTGTGCAGGACTCCTCCATTCCTAACTCCCTCACGAGGCCATTCTGATGTTGGAATTGATCAAGGATCTCTGGACATTCATGCGGGTCAGGAAAAAGTTCTGGCTGGCACCGATCATCATCGTGATGCTGCTGCTGGGCGGGCTCATCGTCTTGTCACAGGGTTCTGCCGTAGCGCCCTTCATCTACACGCTTTTCTAAAGGAAAAGGAGTGGCGCCAATGGCGCCACTTTCGGCATGCTAGTGAAACTCGTCAAGACCGTTCTCGGCATGGGCGTTGCAATTGCTGCAACGCTTCTGCTCACAGATGTCGTGGCGTTCCAGTTTGCACCAAACCGATATGTAGATCAGTTTCCCAACTATCGAGTTTCTGCAAATCCACATGGTTTTGCGGGACGCGGAACCTACCCCCACAATTACTTTGTGGCCAATGCGCAGCGCGGCTTCGACATCGGACGCAACATGAAGGCCGAACATTGGGTTGAAGGTGAAACTTACCCGATCTGGTCGAACAGTCTCGGCTGTTTCGATACGGAGCCGGATCTGACTAATGGTTACATCTATCTGGTTGGCGACAGTTATACCTGGGGATATGCACCGTTCGAGGACAAGTTTGGGGTCCTGCTGGAGGAGTCCCTCGGTCGGACGGTCTTGAAGTGTGGGGTTACCCATTCCGGTCAACGGCATCAACTCCTGAAGCTTCGCGAAATACAGGCGGAAATTCACCAGGCCCCGGACGTCATGCTGGTTTACTGGTACCTGAATGACATTGCCAACGATCACTACTTCCCCCACTCCACCGTGGTCGATGGCTGGCAAGTCGACAACAAGAAGATCGACGCACAAGGCAATACTGTCGAGATCGGCGAGGATGTAGTGGTCGAAGCAGTCAGAGCGCGTGTGAACCGCAAACCGGATCCCATCCCGTGGCACATGCGATCGTCACGAAATTTCCTGTTCAACTATTCACTCACGGTCAATCTTGCCAAGTGGGCCTGGGACAGACTGCGTCACAAGCCATCACAGATGGACATACAGATCGCCACGAGTGTCCCAACGGACGCAGACTCGATCTATGACGTGCAAATCGAGAAAGAAGGTCGACTCTGGTACACAGACAATCCCATCGCTGCGGAGAACAAACAGGCTTTTCTCGACCTCAAGGCTCACGCGAATGCTGCGGGCACTGGTCTTGGTGTGGTCCTGATACCTCCCGTAGAGCATGTAACGGATCAAAACTGGCACAGCGAAGTGCGCGTCTTTCTCGAAGCACAAGGCCTTCGATACATCGATCTGACGGTTCCATTCAGTGAACGAGGCATCGATGCCGAGACGGTTTTTCTCATGGATGGACACTTCAACATCTATGGAAATCGTCTGGTCGCTGAAATCACTGAAGGCGAATTCGCTGACATACTGGTCAGACTCTCAACTCCAGGCTCCTGAAACTATGCGCACGTGGTCGATACTGTTCGCTGTATCCCTGCTTCTGCTTATGCTGATAGAAGGAGTCGTTCGGCTGCTTATAGGCGCCGCGCCACTGGACGCTCGTTATCAGTGCGCAGCCAATGCTCCCAAAGAGCAGTTCGCGATCTTCAGCTATGGTGGCTCCACTGTGTATGGGACGCCGGTTCCCGAATATGGATTCATGGCGCAGATTGATGCAGCGGTAAAAATGACAGCACCTGAGAAGTACACCGTCTGCAACATGGGAGAGGGTGGCCGAGACTCTACCGGAGTACTGCTCGACTTCGAGAAGACGCTTCACTACAAACCTGACCTGATCATCGTCATGAGCGGGCACAACGAGTTCCTTCAACCGGTATTCGACTCAACCGTTGCGCGACGGTGGCGTGAACGCATCACCAGGCTTGCGACCATTCGCCTGTTCAACAAGTTCATGGAAAAAACTGCGGGGCGGCTGACCCATCCAGCCGTTCAGCAAACCATGCCTGCAACGCTGGTCGCAACCGACCGGAACGGAGCTGACTTCCAGGCGAGGGTTGCTCGCTATGAAAGTAATGTCGAGAGCATGGTGCAAGCCGCCGAAGATGCCGGTCTTCCGATGGTGTTCGGCACCCTGACCAACAACCTCGACCAATGGGCACCGGTCTTCAAGAAAATTCCGGTTGGCTCCGGTGGTGTCCGCGACGAGCAAGGTGTGACCCAAGTGCTCGACCTTATTGAAACAGGCAATTTCGACACAGCCCGAAGCGACTTCGATAGCATCCGATGGGCACCCGAGGAGACTCAGGCTGCGATATTCAAATATCTCGAAGCCCAATTCATGCCAACGGAAACGAAAGATCAGCAAACGGCCAAGCGCAAGGCGTTCCTCGTTGTCAGGGATGCTGACCCCATGCCGTGGCGTGTACTCACTCGATTCAATGAACACGTTCGAAAAACCGTGCAGGGGAGACATGGTCTGACGTTGGTTGACGTGGAAGAGCTCCTGGGCGAAGCGGCTGGGGATGGGTTACCTGGCTACGACCTCACTACCGACAATTGCCATCCAACTCCCAAAGCCAACTATGTGATTGCAAGAGGGCTGCTGGATGCTGTGGAACCTGTCTCGGGCAATGCCTTACCCTGGACTGAATCAGACGCCAGCAACTACATGGCAGGCCAGCCCGCAGTGCTCGGATTGGAGTACCTGTTGAGAAACGGGATCTACGTCATGAAAGTCCCATTCTTCAACTACGGCGCCTCCCGGCGCTATCTCGAAGAGGCCCGCAGCAAATGGCCTGCGGACTGGCGCAGCTGGGCAAATCTGTCAAGCATTGAACTGTTAGTCGGAGATCCACAGCGAGGCAAGAGCCTGCTTCGTCACGCCCTGACCCTGCAACCGGATCAGCAGCTCTACTTGGGTCATCAACACGCTCCCTATCTCAAGGACGCGTTGGAAGCCCAGGGGCTGAGCTTCGAGATGATCCTCGCCGAAGCGCCTGTGCTTGATCCGATACCTGTAGTTGATCCGATACCTGTGCTTGATCCGATACCTGTGGTTGATCCGATAAATGGTATTTGATGTTCGTCCGTGGCTGGTCAGCATCAGTTTGTTTCTCTGCGTGGGCGCCATCGCGCCCCCAGCCGTTGCCGCGAATCGACCCAACGTACTGCTGATCATCACTGACGATCAGGGATACAGCGACGTCGCAGCGTTCGGAAACACCAGCTTGCACACGCCAACTCTCGACGCGCTGGCCGCCAGTGGCGCGAGGCTCAGCAATTTTTATGCTCAGCCCACTTGTGGACCCAGCCGGGCTGCGCTGATGACGGGCTACAACCCAGCTCGCATCGGCATGAACTTCGACCCTCTGCCAGAATCTCCACGAGGCCTGCCAGATGAGCCGACCACCCTTGGAGAGATGTTCCGCAGCGCCGGCTATCGCACCGGGTATTTTGGCAAGTGGCATCTGGGTGATCGCCCAGAGCACCGGCCGATGGCGCATGGATTCGACCAGTATTTCGGCTTGCCATACTCCAACGACATGTGGCCTTTCCACCACAACATGCCATTGCCCAAGGGCGTGCCGGCAGATGAGCGATTGCTGGCAGCAAAACGACGCGTTGAACTGACCGGTGCCGCTCATCGCGGGAAACTGTTCAGCGACCCATCAATCTTTCCGCCACTGCCACTCATCGACGGTGCAACGGTGGCGGAACGCAATCCAGATCAGCGGTTTCTTACAGCTCGATATACGACCCGTACCATTGAGTTCATTGAGAAAGCTGATGATCGCCCCTTCTTCGCCATGTTGGCTTATAACAGCCCACACGCTCCGTTATTCGCACATCCAGATTTTGTCGGTCGATCGGCTGGTGGGCTCTATGGCGACGTCATCGAGGAAATCGACGCAAGAATCGGACAAATCCTGGCCATTTTGAAAAAAGCTGTGGTCGACAAGGACACCATCATCATCTTCGTTTCTGACAACGGGCCATGGCTCGAATACGGCATGGATGCTGGTTCCGCAACGCCATTTCAAGGTGGGAAAGCGACGACTTGGGAAGGCGGCTGGCGTGTACCCGCGATCATCAATTGGCCTGGGCGCATTCAGTCAGCGACGATCCAAAGCGTCATGAGCCTTGCGGATATCCTGCCAACACTGGCAGCCATGATCGACATCAGACCCGCCAGTCTTCTACCGCTGGACGGCAAGAGCCACTGGCAGGAATTACAGGGCATCGTATCTAACGCCGATGATGAGTTTCTCTACTTCGCCGACTTCAGCGGCCAGGGCGCGACATCTCCATTGGGCAAACAGCTACAGGCAATCCGCGTCGGCGACTGGAAACTCCATGTTTATACACACCGATCACGTTGGTTCGGCTGGTGGCGGGGATATGAGGTGCGTCCGGTTGCGCTCTATAACCTCGCGTTAGACCCAGCGGAGACGACGGATCGGCAGCGCGAATACCCGGAACTCGTCGACAAGGTATCCACGCTCGCTGCCCTGCGCCTGAACAACCTCTGCAGCGAACTACCAGCTTGGGTAGCCAACCCCTGCTCCTGACAAAATTTATAAATGTGGACTCTTTACCCACGCTTTTTTATCAGGTTTGCTTACATATCTGACACAAAACTTTATGAAATGTCGTGTGAAACTTCACCGCTAAACTTGGGTCACATCAATGATCGCTGAAACTGGGTTACATGCGCTCATTGAAAATCAGTTCGATGCGCACCACCCGCGCGCTTGCAGACAGGATAGACATTCGATGAACCTTGCTACTCGCTTGACCCGCTTGATCGCCGTTTGGCTGATCAGTGCACTGCCTATAACCTCGTTAGCTGCGGCTGAGATTACGGTTGGCAATGTTCAGGAAATCAGAAACGTCAATCTCA
>JAYSTS010000161.1:0-5750 GCA_043719475.1 Gammaproteobacteria bacterium
TGGTTTCCCCATCGCGGATGTCAACATGCAGATCAACCCGCTCGGTGCGATACCGAGGTGGCTGGTAGTCGGTCAGGCGAATGGTCTGCGGTTCGGCTTTTTTCATGTTGATTCCTTCTCCATGACGATCTCCGCTACTCGGCGTCCGTTACACGTCGTCCGCGAACCAGCGATCCACTGTTTCAATCACGCATTTTCAGCGGCACACAGAATGCGGACTCAGGCAGTCCGCGTCTTCGTTGCTCCCGCCAACAGACTGAGCAACCCGCCACTCACAAGTCCGCCCCAGTGTGCCCCATTGGCGACTTGCATGCCAAACGACTCAGTGACGCCGGTACTGAACAGCACCAGGAAAATCAACATCGACAGAGCGACCGAAGGATGCATAGCCCAGGCCTTGTTCTGCGGATCGAATTTCTGGCGCACCAGGATGTATCCAAGGAGCGCATACCCCACACCAGAGAGCCCGCCAAACAGTGGTCCCAACCCGGTGAGTACCTGCACGAGGTTAGACAGCACGCCGGTGATGATAACCAGGAGCAGGAAGATGAAGGTGCCCTGAGCCAACTCGATACGCCGACCGAATTCGAAAATCACTGCCGCGTTGAAGGCAATGTGCATGAAAGAGAAGTGGATGAAGATCGGCGTCAGCCAGCGCCAGGGTTCGAAGTCCTGCGCCAGCCGGGTAAGCGTAACCTCGTTACCACTTTCGACATTGACGATCAACAGCAGCGCCGACAGCGCGTTCAACTCACCATGGCTCAGTGAAATTACCCACGGGTACACCGCAAAGGTCATGATCAGCAAGAGCGCCAACCCGGGATACTGGCGCACCCCAAGGAACAGCGCTCGCCAGTTGATGCCCACAGGCGAAGGCTGTGTACGCTTCGCCCAGCTTCGCTCGCCGCGATTCCAGCCTTCATGGAGTTGCCGCACCAGACCCGCAGCGTGCTCATCAGGTACTTCGAGGACGATCTCACCCTGCTCCTCAAAACTGCGCACAGGCACACCGGCATTACGCAGCGCCTCGACAAAGGCCCCGGTTTCCGGAACAACAGGAAGAACCAGCGCCCGAATCATCGGGAATCCATTAGCAGGCTGCTCGATACGTGGTGGTAGAATTCTAGTCGACTGTATAGTTCAGGAATACCAGCGATGCAGGCGGTGGATCTCGAAGTACTGCGCAGCGTGCGCGATTGGCTCAAGGCGGGTGAAACCTGCTGGCTGGCAACCGTGGTCGCGACCTGGGGATCATCCCCCCGCCCGGTCGGTTCACTGTTTGCCTGCAACAAAGGTGGACACGTCGTCGGCTCCCTCTCTGGTGGTTGTGTCGAAGATGATCTGCTGGACAAGTTGACCCGGGGCGAACTGGCTGCCGATCATCCCCAGTTCTTCAAATATGGCATTACCACAGAAGAAACCGAGCGCCTGGGTCTGCCGTGTGGTGGCCAACTCGACATCATTATTGAACCTCACAAACCCGGTACCAACGCGCAAGCTCATTTTGATCTTCTCGCTGGCCAGCTCGAGGCACGCCACACCGTCGCGCGAGAAGTGAATGTGCGTAGCGGCAAGTTTTCCGCATCGCCCACTGATCTCTTCACGCCATTGCAGTGGGACGCCAACAAACAGATTCTGCGGCAAACACTGGGTCCTCGCCTGCAGCTCTTCATCATCGGCGCCGGCATGGTGTCCCAGTACCTGGCGCACATGGCCCAGTCGCTGGATTTCGACATCACGGTGTGTGATCCACGCGATCATCTGCTCGCGGATTTCCCGGGCGACGGTATTCGCAAGATAACCGACATGCCGGACGACGCGGTGCGTCTGTATGCACACGATCAGGCTTCTGCGATCGTCGCGTTGACCCATGATCCCCGCATCGACGACATGGGTCTCATGGAAGCCCTGAAAACCAATGCGTTTTACATCGGCGCAATGGGTTCGACCAGGACTTCCGCCAATCGGCGCATTCGCCTCAAAGCGCTGGACATCACCGATGCTGAACTCGCGCGACTGCGGGCACCCATTGGGCTGCCAATCGGTTCACGCACCCCGCCAGAAATCGCCATTGCCATTCTGGCTGAGATCACCGCAGTCCGGCATGGCCGCGCCGCCCAGGCCCTTGAGGCCGTCGGCAAACAGGCCCTTGAGGCCGTCGGCGCACAGGCACTGGAGGCGGTTGGCGCGCAGGTGAGTGCCGGATAACGAGCTGTCCGCCATGATCGGCGCAATAGTGCTGGCGGCCGGCCGCAGCCGACGATTCGGGGGTGACAAGCGACGTCACGTTTTGCCCAGCGGACTGAGCATGCTGGCGACGACAACAAGGCTCTTTCAGCAGGTCTTCCCTGCAATCAGAGTCGTTGTTTCACCTCGCGACGAAGATCTGCTCTCGACCCTCGGCATCACACTGCGACCTGCGGATGAACTCATCATTGCTGCCGACGCCGACCTCGGGATGGGACACTCTCTGGCGGCCGGCGCCACCGATCTGCATTGGGACCAGACCTTTGTTGGTCTGGCCGACATGCCTTACGTCAAACCCGAAACGTTGAATGAAATGATTGAGCGCGCACAACTACTCTCGCCCGACGAAGTCCTGGTGCCAGTCTTCCAGGGCAAACGTGGTCATCCGGTGTGCTTCGGTGCCACACATCTACCCAACTTGTGCACCTTGACCGGTGATCAGGGGGCTCGCGCCATTCTGGGCTCGAAACAGCCGATACTGATCGACGTGAATGACGAGGGCATTCTCCTCGACCTGGATCAGCCGCCACCCAATCGGGTCGCCCAGTCGAGTTTGGATCGGCACGAACCATAGAAACTGTGCCCGGTCGGGAACAGCATCCGCAATGACGTGGGATGTTTGCGGATCCGCAGTGCTTCGGTGGTGGCCAGGTCGAGATGAACCTGGGAATCACAGCTGGCCTTGGGTAACGTCGACCCTGCATTCTTGATCACGACCCGGATTTCCGAATCACCCGACACCACCAGCGGACGTGACGTGAGGGTATGGGGAAACATGGGCACGATGACGATCGCATTCAGGCTCGGATGCATGATCGGTCCACCGGCCGACAGCGAATACGCGGTTGATCCGGTTGGTGAGGCGATGATGAGTCCGTCACCACGCTGGTCATAAACCCATTCATCATTCACGTACACGCTGAACTCCAGCATGTGCGAGACACCACCGGCATGTACGACGACATCGTTCAGCGCCAGCGAACCGCCCGTTGCGGCGGATCCTCGTATTGTTTCGGCCTGCAACAGAAAGTGGTCTTCCGACGCAAATTCACCGTCCAGTACCCGGTTCAGTTCCGCATCGATCACCTCGGGTGAAATGCCGGCGAGGAATCCCAGTCCACCACGATTCACGCCCACCACCGGCTTGCCCGCATTGCACAGATCCCGAGCCACACCGAGCAGACTGCCGTCCCCGCCGATCACGACCACCAGATCGCTGCGCAGACCGAGTTCAGCTCGAGGCGCAGCACTCACCCCGGTTGGGTTGCCCAGCATCGCGGCAGTGGCGGTTTCCACCACCACACCAACCTTGCGTGCTCGCAACGTAGCCACCACGGCCATGGTGCTGTCACGGACCAGATCACTCCCGACGCGCGCCACTACGCCAACCGTTCTGAACATCGTGTGCCTTAACTCCTGCTCTTCGGAATCAATCGAATCCCCGTGCGGTACCGATCCCCCGCCGATCCCCCGCATTGTGGGATCCCCCAGCCTTGTAGGATCTCCCCACATTGTGGGAGCGATCTCCTGATCGCGATCTTCGATGATCCCAACGATCGCGGTCTGGAGACAGCTCCCACAAGAGACTGCCCACAAAGACCGCCCACAAAGACTGGTCACCGCACGTTAGCAGGTTGTGACAAAAGTGCATCATCGCGTGAGCACATGCTAGGCTTCCTGGCCTCGAACACGCCAATGGGCAAGTGCCAGCAATCGTGGGTAGCCAAACGTGGGCAGCATGACCAATCCACCAGAACATCGTTTTCGCGAAGTCCTTCGCCAATCGCTACCGGGTCACAAGACCGAGCGCCTGAACAAACCCGAGGATCTATGGCCGCTGATGCGCTCCGAAGCCGAGCGCAAGGCGCTGGAAGAACCCATTCTCGGCAGCTACTTCCACGCCACCATCCTGAACCATCCAACCTTCGGCGCGGCGCTCAGCTTCCGATTGGCCAGCAAGCTCGAAAATCCCATGCTGCCGACCATGCTGATCCGCGATGTCATCAGCCAGGCCATGGAATCCGACCCATCGATTCTTGCAGCGGCTCAGATTGACGTCGTGGCAACCTACGCGCGTGACCCGGCTTGTGAAGACCTGTCGACCCCGTTCCTGTTCTTCAAGGGTTTCCATGCACTGCAGTCCTATCGGGTTGCACATTGGCTGTGGCATCAGGGCCGCCAGACACTGGCGCGTTTTTTCCAGAACCAGATCAGTGCAACCCTCGGCGTCGACATTCACCCCGCCGCGCAAATTGGCTCAGGCATCATGCTCGATCACGCCACCGGCATCGTGGTCGGCGAAACTGCGGTGATCGAAGACGACGTGTCGATCCTGCATTCCGTCACGCTGGGTGGTACAGGCAAGACCAGTGGTGACCGGCATCCAAAGATCCGGCGTGGTGTACTGCTGGCAGCAGGGGCCAAAATCATCGGCAATATCGAAGTTGGCACGTGCGCGAAGGTTGGTGCTGGCAGTGTGGTCCTCGAAGACGTACCCCCGCACACAACGGTGGCCGGGGTGCCCGCGAAGGTGGTCTCAACGCATGCGGCTCATCAGCCGGCCATGGATATGGATCAGTGGTTTGAGTGATGTGTTTCGAATGAAGTGGTTCGAATGACGTGGTTAGAATGAAGAGGTTCGAATGACATGAGCGAGCCCGTTTGCCCGAAGTGCGGCATTGCGGGTGTCGATCACATCGTCTCGAAAGACAGCAAGGAACGATCCCTCGCGAAGCAGCCCTGGTTCATCATCGTGCATTGCAACCAGTGTGGGCATGTCTACAACGTGCTGACCAAACACGTGTTTGCGGAGACCACCGGGCCGAGGCTTACGATCCCCAAACTCTGAGCCGGCTCGGAGCGTGCTCAGGCCGGTGCGACGAGCTTCTGTTTTGCGCGTGTGATGAAAGACGCCATGACCTCGGCATTCTGAGCACCCGGAATCGGGAATGTGCCACCCAGCAGAAAACAAGGCACCCCACTGACGCCGATATCCACTGCCCGATCAAGCTCCGCCTGCACCTGTGCAATACCACCATCACCCGCCAGGTAGTCACGCGCCAGTTGCGCATCCAGTCCGACGGCTGCACCGATGGAGAGCAGTGTTTCCCGATCACCGACGTCCTTGCCCTGCTGGAAGTACGCCTGAAAGAGAGCCTCAGCCAGTTCGTGCTGGAGCGCCGAGCCACCAAAGGTCTCTGCGTACACCATGAGTCGGTGGCCGAGAAAGGTATTCGGCATTTTTTCGATCGCCGCAAAATTCATGATGATGCCTTCGGCGCTGGCTTCTTCCGTAATCCGCGTCGGCACTTTTTTGCCGTCGGTACCAAACTTCGCAGCGTAGTAGCGGGCTCTATCGACACCTTCGACCGGCAATCGCGGCGCCAGTTGATAGGCACGCCAGTGAACTTCGACGTCTTCGCCTACTGGCGATGCAAGCACCCGATCAAGCCGTCGTTTGCCAATGAAGCACCAGGGACAGACGAGGTCGGAAAAGATCTCTA
>JAYSTS010000162.1:0-2663 GCA_043719475.1 Gammaproteobacteria bacterium
CGGTACCAAACAGCCTGCCATCGCCCGCATCGAAGGTGGACAAATGCCATCCACCACCACCTTGCGACGCATCGCGCAAGCCACTGGCACGCGGTTGAAGATCACGTTTGAACCAGAGTCTGCGTGATCTGGAATTGCGTTCGCTACGCAAAGCCCCTCAGCTCTTTTTTCAACGCCACAATCAATCGCTGAATCATCCCGCCAACAATCACGAACTCCGCATCCAGCAACGCCAGCGGATGATCATCGAGCTCGGCATCCTCATCACCGGTGACACCTTCGATCCTGAACTTTCGAACCACGCCTTGCTGATCCAGCACGCAGGTGATCACATCGTCGAACCGCACCGCGAGACGATCCAGCGTCAGGCCGTCCCTGACATGTTTCTGCACGCTCGCAGAAGCGAGTTCCATATCCAACCAACTGACGGAGGCCTTACCAGCGGCAGTATCCAGCATCTTGCATTCTCGACCGGCCTGAAACTGCGTCGGGCCGCCGCCGAGGAAAACCTGCGATAACAGACGCCCGATGGGCTCATTGAAGTTGAGGGGTACAGCTTCGAGACTGCCAAAGGCACTGCGCAACGTATCGAGGAACAACTCCGCCTGCGCTTCTGAGGAAGTATCGATCCCGAGCAGACCTTCCTTGACGATATACATCCCCCACAGGCGCTGCGATTTCAGCAGGGTCTTTGGCATCAGCTCGGCATGAACTTCGTCTTTCAGATCGCGTTTTTCCTTGCGGCTCGGATCACGGTGCAGCCGCGATTGAAAGGCAATGATGCGTTCTTCGAGCGCTTCGTTGACCGCAGACGCTGGCAACAGACGGGTCTGAATGCGCAGCCGCATGAGGTCCGCGCCGCCTACACGTCGTGCCAGCAACGGATCTGCATCGCCGGCTGGTGATTCGAACCCGGCACTCGATTCCGTGTAGGCACCACACGGTTTGAACGTGCGCTCCTCAAGAACTGCAGACAACGCCTGTTCAGAGACAGGCCACTCGCTCTGTACCCGGTACAGACGAAGATTGCGGAACATGGGGTCACCAATCGGGAGGGGGCGCCATTATCATGATCGACCCCATGGGTGTCACTGTAGACATGACCTGCTAGCCTTGTTAATCAGGAGTGGTGTGTGCAACGCGGTTCCCGTGATTGTAGGAGCGGTCTCCTGACCGCGATTGTTGGGGTCATCGAAGATCGCGATCAGGAGATCGCTCCCACAAGGTCATGGAACCAATGATTCGCGATCAGGAGATCGCTCCCACAAAGTCACGTCCTACAGAACTGAGTAACGATATGAACGAAGTGGTCGACAAACAGGCATTGATCCTCGCCGGTGGTGGCGCCCGCGCGGCGTATCAGGTTGGCGCGCTTCGTCATATCGCTCGCACCATTCCCAACTGGCGTCCACAGATTCTCACCGGTGTCTCCGCTGGCGCCATCAACGCCATTCACCTCGGCAGCTACCGTGGAACCTGGCAAGAATCCGTCGAACAACTGCGCGCGTTGTGGCTGGGGCTCGATACCGAGCGTGTTTATCGAACCGAATTTCGCGCGCTTCTCGGCAAATTGTTTGCCGCTGCATTGCCGTTATTGACCGGCGGTCGCATCGGCAGAGACCGCATGCGTGGCATGGTCAACACCGAACCGCTGCGTGCCTACCTGAGTTCCGCCCTGACCATGCAGGGTGACCGCGTCACCGGTATCGCCGAAAACATACTCGAAGGCTGGCTTGAGTCGCTCGCGATTGTGACCACCGATTACGACAGTGGCCGCTCCACGGCATGGATCGAGGCCGTTGGCACGGAGATGTTGGGCCGAGGGCAGGTCGACATCCGATTCACCGATCTCACGCTATCGCATGTGCTCGCGTCATCGGCCCTGCCCTTGTTCTTTCCCGCGGTGGCGATCGACAACCATTGGCATGGGGACGGCGGTGTTCGTCTCACGGCGCCGCTGTCACCGGCCTTGCACCTCGGCGCCACACGCATACTGGCGGTATCACCACGCAAGCGCCCCACGGCCACACCCAAACCGGAGAGTGCAGATCTCTCCGCTTACCCGGCGCCAGCGCAGATCGCCGGCATCATGTTGAACGCCATATTTCTCGACAACCTGGACTACGATGCGCTGCAGATGACGCGCATCAACAAGTTGCTGCACGCTGGAGGGGAGGAAGCGCATGCCGGCATGCGGCCCGTGGAGGTCATGGTGCTCAGACCCTCCGAGGATCTTGGTGTGCTGGCGAAAGAAAATGAATTTCGCCTACCTCGCTCCTTCCGCTTTTTCGAGCAGGGTCTGGCAGGCAAGAACATGAAGAGCGCGGACGCGCTGTCGATGGTCAACTTCGAACCGGAGTACCTGTCGATCCTCATCCGCATGGGTGAAGAAGACGCGGCTGCTCGGCACGACGAAATCGAGGCCTTCCTGCGCGGTGGTTCGTGCGCTGTCCCGGTCTGGTAGGCGCAAGACACCTGAATTAGCGTTGATTCGACAATAATCGGTAAAGCTTCCGACGCTCAACCCATCGCGGCGTCGGGCAGCCCTCTCCACTACAGCCGCACAGGCTACAGGAGCGGTTTCTTGGTCGGAGCGGTCTCCTGACTGTCGATTGTTGGGATCATCGAAGATCGCGATCAGGAGATCGCTCCCACAAAATCAC
>JAYSTS010000163.1:0-15871 GCA_043719475.1 Gammaproteobacteria bacterium
TCACGAATGCGATCCGCGGGACCGACAAGGTGGCAGGCATCAATCAGCTCAGCGGGTACTGCAGCCATCGCTTCGTCCTTGCGACCGGACAGGAACAGATCCTGGATCTTGATCGCCGCTTCTTCGAAGCCCAGTCGTTTGCAGTAGCTGTTGTAGAAGTTCTTCCCGCGCGCGCCCATGCCACCGATGTACAGGGCCATGTTGCCGCGGATTGGCTGCATGCAGGCCGCGACGTCATCACCCATGATTGCGGTCACAAACGGCGCGACGTCGAAATCAGCCAGGGTTCGGCCACTGGTAACCAATCCCTTGCTGATGGGGGCGTCAAACACCGAGTACTTGTCGGGGTCCATCCAGATCGGGAAAAAACCATCGGCGACTTCTGCGGCGCCCTGAACACCCGCTTCGGTAATCGATGCAGCGTAGATCGGAATACGGTCTTCAGATTTCAGAATGCTCTTCAGCGGACGACCAAGGCCAGTTGCGCCGACACCTTTATAGGGCAGCTGATATTCGGTTCCTTCAAAGGTCACCGGACCTTCGCGTGCGAAGATCTGCCTCATGATCGCCGTGTATTCCTTGAGGCGGGTCACCGGCTTGCCGTAGGGCACACCGTGCCAGCCTTCGACCACCTGCGGACCGGAGGCACCTAGACCCACGATAAAGCGGCCACCGGAAAGCTCGGACAGGGTCATCGCTGTCATGGCTGCCATCGCGGGTGAACGGGCCGGCATCTGCATGATCGCCGTGCCGACCTTGATCTTCGTCGTCTGCGCAAGAATCCAGGCCGCAGGTGTTACGGCATCAGAGCCATAAGCTTCGGAAGTCCAGACCGAGTCATAACCCAGGCTTTCAGCACGCCTGATGCCGTCCAGGTTCAGACCCATTTTGCGACCGGAATAGCCGCTGATCAGGCCAAGCTTCATAACAGTGCTCCTCGATGATCCGATTTGAAAAAAAATAGTGGCTGGCAAGATTAAACGGATCGGCGGAAAGTTGCACACGACCCCGTCGTTGATGCTTACTCACACACATGGATGAAACAGCGACCTTACCTGCCCCGTCCCAAGATGCAGAGAACCTCCCGGTGCTGCGGAACAGCGTCGCTGACGCACTGGCCGAAGCCGACGACGATGTGCAACTGAGCCCGCTCTCGATCCAGGCTGCCGCCCTGATCCGATCGATGGAAGCGTTATCGAACATCTTCTGGATCTCGCTCGGCGGTACGGTACTTACGATCTTCTTTGCCGGGCTCAACCACCTCAACCTGAACGCCAATTCCGACTACATCTCGCTGGGCGAATACCAGGTTCCGAAGGCAATTCTGCCCCTGGCCGCACTGAGTTTTGCACTGTTCGCCTTCTGGATGACGTCCAATCGATTGTCGATGCTGGCTTACGTGCTGGAGACCACGCGACTGCCCAAGGTCATGGTGTACGAGATTTTCCATCTCAATCCACCGGTACTGCACATCTTCGATCGCAACAATGCCCTGTCCTGGTCCCCCTTCACCGGTATCGCTGTCCTGCTACTCAACTGGGGCGTCTTTTTTGGCAATAGTCTGGCACTGACGTGGAGCGTGGCAGTTCAGGAGGCGGCCATCTTTGCCAGCTTCGACTGGGAACTCCTGGTCGGATTCTCGGTCATGATCATCGCCGTGATGGTTTACGGTATCCGTACGATATTGCCACCACTGCGCAGCATCTTTGATCGTCTGCACCAAGTGCCGATCCATATCGGCTGGCCACGCTGGAGCCTGGCTTTTTTTGCCCTCATCGGTGTTCTGGTCGCCAACAACATCGATCAGATCGACATCGAAGATGGACCGGATGATCTGATCGGACCATCCATTGCCAACGCCATCGACGGCGAGACGCTGCTGGTAAACGGGGTCGAGATCAATCTGTTCGGTATCGATGCCATGGAGCGGGACCAGCTGTGTCAGAACGCCGAGGGTGTTGACTATCAGTGCGGCCGCGCTGCTGTCATGGCCCTGCAAAAACTGATACAGAACAATCAGGTGGTCTGCTTGCCTTTTTTCGCCATCAGTCAGACGCGGGTGATCGGTGCATGCGAGATGGTGATCGACAAGGAATCGCTGCCGACCAAACCGCGCGATTTCCTCGAAGAAAACTACCGGCCGAATAGTCTTTCCCGATTGATGGTGGAACAGGGCTACGCGCTGACGATTGGCTACGGCAGAGAACTTTTCAACGAAGAACAACGTCAGGCTCAGGTCTTGCGGTCCGGTGTCTGGGGAGGCAGCTTTGAACCACCCGCGCTCTTTCGGTCCAGGCACCCCTGATCGATGCAGCAGTGGTCGTTCAGGCTAATCAGCGTTTGTGAACAACGGTGACAGGCAAGGTAGCCAGTTTCAGTACTTCTCGCGCCACCGAGCCCATGGCGACGTGGAGCAACCCCGTCCGGCCATGCGTGCCGATCACGATCAGCTCAAAGTTCATCTCGTTGGCATAGCGGGTAATGGTTTCTGCAATATTCCCGACTGCAATATGCGACGTGTGTTTGAAAACCCGCTGTTCCAGCAACGACACCACTTCCTGCAATGCTGCCAGACCGGAGTCGCGATAGTGCGCTTCCAGATCACCACGCGGAATGAATTGCCTGATATGTCCTGATTCCAGGGGCATCTGCACGCTGAGCAGATGAAGGTCGATTGAGCACCCCGCTTCGGCCAGTCGAAGCACATGTTCAACCGCCAGCCGTGAATACACAGACCCATCCACTGCAACGAGCACCCGCAGGCTCACACCCGCGCTCGTCTGGGTCGATCACTCGCTGGGTTCGGAGGGGAGACCAGTGAAACCTCGTGAATCGGCTTCGCGGTGGCGCGGCGACGGCGCAGCTTGCCAACAAGCACAACGAGGATCGCACCGGTCGCTGAGGCCAGAAAGTGGACCCAACCAGACAATTGCGCACTCCAATCCCGGATGAGGGCATCGTTCAGAATCATGTCGCCCGCAATCCAGCCAAGCAACGCCGCACCCAGGGTGATCACCATCGGGAAACGATCCATCAACCGCATGACAAACTGGCTGCCGAACAGAATCATCGGAATACTGATGACAATGCCAAACACGACCAATGCCATGTTGCCGTTGGCGGCGCCAGCAACTGCCACGACATTGTCCAGGCTCATCACCGCATCAGCGATGACGATGGTTTTGATGGCTCCCCACAGCGAGGTACTGCAAGCGACATCAGGATGATCGTCGCTGTTGACGCTGCAGAGAAGTTTGATGCCGATAACCAGTAGCAGAATCCCACCAACGATGTTCAGAAATGGCAGCGCCAGTAGATGGATGGCAAAAAAGATCATGACGATCCGCAGCCCGATGGCACCGGCCACACCCCAGAGGATGCCTTTGCGTCGTTGAGACGGGGGCAGATTTCGACACGCCAAAGCGATGACGACGGCATTGTCACCGCCAAGCAGAATGTCGATCACGATGATCTGGCCGACCGAAAGCCAGAACGGGAGATCAAAAAATATCTCTGGCATCACTTCACCAGACGGGTCATTGAACAAGCTCGACTCATGGGCAGCCCGGAGCATAGTCGGACCAGATGTATGCGTCTAGCCGGGTACCGCTCGAATCAACACGTTTTGAGGCGTTGTTCCGACATCAATTCGACGAATCGGTACTGGCTACGTCAACTTGACACATTAACGCTGTAACAATGGGCCACCGCATCTCCAACCAGCAAGGAACCTCATCATCCATGAGTTCCCTCCACCATCGCACCATGAGCTGGTCCTCTCCTACCTGGGCTTGCGCAAGGTCGTCGGAGGAATTGGACTGATCCTGCCCGTTGCGCTCGTGTTCGGTCACTGGTGGATTGATGAATCGCCGCTGCCGCCCTCGATCAGCGACTACTACTACTCCGACATGCGGGACTTTCTGGTGGGCAGCATGTGGGCGCTGGCAGTATTCATGGCGTCCTATCGTGGCCACGAACGGCAGGACGACATCACGGGTGACATCACGTGTCTGTCTGCCATCGGTGTGTCGCTGTTTCCGATCGCTCCGCCCATTGGCGCAACACCCATACAGACGACCATCGGCTACTGCCATCTGGTTTTTGCGGGGGTCTTTTTCATCTCGCTGGCGTGGTTCTGCCTGGTGCTGTTTCGCAAGGGTGGACCTGAGCGCTCGAAGCGCAAGACCCAGCGAAACCGCGTCTACGCGATTTGCGGCTGGACGTTGATCGGCTGCCTCGCACTGCTGATCCTGTTCGGCGTTCAGGCCAAGCAGTGGTTGTTCATTGCACAGTACAAACTGGTGTTCTGGATAGAAGCCATCGGCATCTGGGCATTTGGTTGGTCTTGGCTGGTCAAAGGTCAGGCACTGCTTGCAGACAAGCGGGTGAATTGACAGGCTGCGACGCGGACACCGGACACCACCGTCACCACCGTCACCACCGTCACCACCATGCCACCCATCGTCACGACGATCATCCTGCTGACACTCGCCAATGTGTTCATGACCTTTGCCTGGTATGCACATCTCAAGGAGTTGTCGAACAAACCCTGGATCATCGCTGCGTTGGTGAGCTGGGGCATCGCGTTTTTTGAATACATGCTGCAGGTGCCGGCTAATCGCATCGGCTTTACGGTGTTGTCAGTCGGTCAGCTGAAGATCATGCAGGAAGCCATCACACTGTCAGTATTCGTTCCGTTTGCACTGTTCTATCTCAAGGAGCCGTTGAAACTCGACTACCTGTGGTCGGCGCTGTGCATCATCGGTGCTGTGTATTTCGCCTTCCGCAGCAAGTGGGTCGGCGTATGAACGCACGGCGCATGGTTTTGGCCATGATTGGCATGGGCTGCGTCTGCCTCGTCATGGCCAATCTGGCCGATCAACCCTTGCCTGCCCTCATCGCCAAGCTCATCGCCTCCACCGGCTTTATCGTCCTGGCGATTTCAGGCGATGCGCTTCGTTCGCGTTACGGTCGTTTGATTCTTGCGGGGTTGATCCTCTCCTGGGCGGGTGATGCCTTACTGGAACTGGAAACGCGACGGTACTTTCTTCCTGGGCTGGGTTCGTTCCTGTTGGCACACATCTGTTATAGCGTGGCGTTTGTCAGCCTTGGCGTGAGGTTCCGAACCATGGTGGCAACGGTGATTCCCGTCGTACTGGCTTCCGCCATCACCATGCTGTGGCTGTCACCCTACGTCGGCGCACCCATGACAGTTGCTGTGTGGGCTTATGTGATCGTCATCAGCGTCATGGTGACGTTTGCGTGGGGTGCAAGAGGGGCAGGTGGTACGTGGTTGATCCCGGCTGGCGCCACCCTGTTTTATCTCTCGGATCTTTCAGTAGCCACCGGTCAGTTCGTCAAGCCTGACTTCCCAAACTATGTGTGGGGGCTGCCCTTCTACTACATCGCACAAACCATGCTGGCAATGAGTGCGGCACAACCGCTGGACAAGTCCCTGGCTACGGTGGTGGAGCCTGCCCGATCGAGGCCAGAAACTGCGCGCCTGTGAGACGGGGATGATCGCCAGCGAGTGAATAGGTCGGCGGTTTTTCGTCTATGTAGATTTCACTGGCGAGTGTAAAGCGTGTCTGATCTTCGAACGGACCGGACCACATGAAGTAGTGATTGGGTTCCGTCAGCCGGTAGAAGAGATTGGTCCCACAGTGTTTGCAGAAGCCGCGCTCTGCCCACAGTGAAGAGGCAAAGCGTGCGACGTTCTCTTCGCCCTTGAACGTAACCGACCCCACCGCAACCGACAACGCAGGGCCACCCGACCACGTCCGACACATCGAGCAATGGCAGCAGTGGGCATTGGTGTCCACATTTTGCACGACGAAGCTCACCGCTCCGCACAGGCACTTGCCGTTCATCGAGTCCATCGTGTTGTCCTCATTATTGAGCGATAGCCACTCTTCTCTGTTGCCACTCTTATCCTTGATTCGACAATAATCGGTAACGTTTCAAAAATCGCGATCAGGAGATCGCTCCCACAGACATTGGGTATCGTGACTTTGTGGTCTCTTGTGGGAGCGGTCTCCTGACCGCGATGGTTGGGATCATCGAAGATCGCGATCAGGAGATCGCTCCCACAGGACGTTTTTTATTCGACGTCCCACTACTGAATCTGCCAACTTCATGGGTTGTGGCCTTACGGTTTTATTTCTGCTGCAATCACGACTTGTCGCTTGCGTCCGAAAACGGTCGCATGCGTTTGAGGTAGTGATCAGGATCGGCGGCAGGCGTGTTGCGCATGGCCTTGTCAACCAACCGATCGTATTTGGGATCTGCGCGGGCGACCTTGCTTGCGGCGGACAGGTGAACCGCACCACCGGAGATCACACGCTCGCATGGGCTGGCGCAGGTTTCACACAACATGGCTTCATCACGGCCGGCAACCGATCGAAAGGCAGTCGACATCGTCTGACAAACGAGACAACGGAATTCGTAGAGCGGCACCGTCAGGCCGCGAGCGCGGCGCCCGCATCAACAAAAGCTTGCAGCGTCAGATTGTAGCGCTCAAACGTCAGCCGCGACAAAGGGTTACGCGCCTTGATGAGCCCGTCGGGAAGATCGAGGTCAAGGCTGAGCAGACTCAATCCACCGCCCGCGCGGCGAGCACTCAGATACGCCTGCCACTCGCGAGCCCCGAGCCGCAACACCAGGTCCACGTCGCGCTCATCATCCGTGGTTGCGGCGCGAACGGAGGCGACTTCGAAGGCTTCGAAGTCGACCCGGGAACGGGTTTCACCAATGATAAAAACCAGCGAAAAATCAGCACTGCCGAGTTTGCGGAACGACGCGCTCTGATTCACTTGCTCGCGCACACGTGCAAAGAAGTTCACATCGGCAGGCCATTCGTTGTTGGTCATGATTACACTCCGACATCCGTCTGCACCCTGGCGGACGCATCAAACAGGAATTGCAGGGTCTGGTTATAGCGAAAGAAGAGGTCTTCCCGATACTGATCACCATGAATCGATTTCGACAGCCCCTCATCCAGATCAAGATCGATGGTGTTGAGTGTGTGATTGAGTGTGGCACGTCCATTGGCTGCAATGTCCGTCAGCATCGCCATCCATTGTGATCTGGGCATTTCCAGATAGAAGTCGACGTCTGTCAGGCCACTTCTGTCGACCGCTTCAGCGCCAGCACACTCATGGCCATCCATCGTCACCACGACGATGTCATCGCCAACGATCACACCAAAACGGCAAAAACTCTGTCCGCCACCGGCGCCGCGGTAACGATCATCCGCATTAAAAACGGCTGCAACGGCATTGAACCAATCAGGGCTTGGGAAACGCATCAGCCAGCGGCTCCGATGACAAACTGGCTCATACGGCCCGGCAGCGTGGCCAGGTCACGCTTCACACCCAGCCACTCGCAGATCCCCAGATATTCGTTCATGAAATCACGCATCATCCGGTTAAAGAGAGCATTACCTTCGGTCGGTGCGTCTTCGAGCCCACCTGCAAAGATGATCGACAGCGCTTCCCGCAGCACATGATCACCAAGCTCACGCGCCCACACACGATCACCGATGAATAACAACATCTGCATCACGGTTCGACGGTCATCATCATGCGCAATCGAATAGCGCAGGTGATCGAGTCCGTAGGTGATCTGTCTGGCCTTGGCTTCAAGCGCAAACCGATAGATCGAGCGTTCCGCATCGTTCTGCGCATATCGCTCCAGGTAACGCAGCATGGTCTGCATGAAAGACCCACGCATCAGCAGCAGGTAGGTGACGGTCTCACTCCAGCCACCGCGACTTTCCAGAATCATGCGATTGATTTCACCGGGCCCTTCCAGCCCGAGGCCGCCACCGTTGCACAGCGCCCGTTTACGGAACGCTTCGTACATCCGTGTCGCATCAAAGGTCGCCGTGGCGAGAAACTGTTTTACTTCGTGATAACCATAGGCCATCTGATGCTGCCACTGGCTGATCACTTCAATATCGCAGTTGGCGTACTGGCACAGCTCGGTCAGGACCTGGCAGATGGATCGTTCGAGCACATCGGGTAAAGGCTTGATGGTGTGCCAGGGGACATCCGTTGCCGAAGCAAATCGACGCTGGATGGCCTCTTCGTAGAGATCTGCCGCACAGTCTGCCCACAGGTCAGCCTTGTCACGGATCGCATAACCCAATGGCGGCACGCCTTTCTTGGCTATAGCACCACGAGGATTGCGGGTCTGGTCATCCCAACGATCAGGGATTTCACCGTATACCCCGACGTTGATGTCGCCAAGTCGCAGGCCATGTTTGTTGGGCTTGACCCGTGTGCCCCACTGATTGGAACGCGCCGCAGTGCCGTACTTCGAAGGATGCTGATCTGCCACGAATTGCCCCTGCTGGATTGGTCGACGTGAGAGGTTTTGGGTATTCAGGCGACGGTCGATGCCATCAGGTCCTGAATGCGTGAGCGACCATTGTCAAACCGCTCACCGTAGCCTGCCGACCGAACCCGTTTGATGTACTCCTGAATCTGTCGTCGGCGAATGGCTTGCAACTTTTTCATGCCTTCATCGTACTTGTCGCGGCCACCACCTAACAGGACGGCCAACGCATCGGAACTCGGCGTCGCCTGGCCCGCAGGGTTCTGTGAGCCTGCCAGAATCTGACGCTCGGCTTCGTCGAGATAACTTTCGATTTCGCCCCGTCGTTCGGGCGCTGCTTCGGACATATACCGCATATGCATCACACCAAAGGCAACATGACGTGCTTCATCCTGCGCACACAGGCGATAGATGGCTTTTTCCGCATCGTTGTAGGCCATCAGTTCACCCATCCGAAAGATGGTCAGCACGGCGCCTTCACCTGAAATATGCAGGCGGGACGACATTTCGGTGAAATCCCGAGCCAGATCAATACTACCCACCACACCTGCAGTGCCGCCGGTTGCCTGGGTCAGCCCGCCGCCGTTGGCCAGCGCTCGTTTGCGGAAGACATCCATGTGTCGCGCTTCATCCATCACCTGCGCCAACAGGCAATTACGCGGCTCAAAGTAATCAGGGGTGGTCTGGGCAATCCAGCGCGCCGGTACGTCACCAGCAACAAATTCAACTTCGGTGAGGAACGTGGCGAGATTGCACTGCGCGGTCTCGATATCGTCGGGGAGCGGTTCCAGGGTATGCCACGGCACATCGGTCGCCGAACTCCATTGGCGCTGCAGGGCTTCTTCGTACAGGAACGACGCATTGTCGAGCCAGATTTCACTGCGGGTTCGAATGCTGTAACCACCGATGCGATAAGACGCTTTCCGAGGTGTGGCGCCACGTGGACGACCGGTCATGTTGTCGCTGAACTCGGGCGTCTCACCGTAAGATCCAATGGCGACATCGGCCAGCGTCAGACCCTGCTTGCCAGCAACGGCGTGCGTACCCCACTCACCTTGCTGACTCAACCAGTCGAGCTTGAATTCGACCGGAGGCGATGTAGTTGTAGCTGGCGTTGCCGTTGGTACAGTCATGGCGCTCCCAATTTGGTATTTCCTCGAGTGGTTATATAGCCCATTCCATCCATGATTTCGACAAGCAGATTCCAACCAAACGGCAAACCGCCTATAAATGGGTTCTGGATCCTCCTGGAACACCTCATGTCACGTGTCTGTGCCCTGTTTTTTTTGTTGCTTGCCCTGCCCGCGGTCAAGGCTGCAAACCTGACGCCGACCCTTCGTGCCGATGCCGATGCACTGATCCAGGAGGTCGCCGTTGCACCCACCAATGCCACCAATCGCACTGAGCGCACCGACCGTCTGTGGACCTGGGCCAACGCTGTCGCCATGGAAGGCGTGGAACTACCGGTCCACCTGACCCAGATCATCACCTACGCCACCAATGACAGAGCACAATCGGGCGCCTTCGATCAACAGTTGGACAACGCCATAACCGAACTCGCCATTCTCGACAAAACGCCAGAAATGCTCGGCACTGTGAGCATTACTCCCGGCCCGTTCACAGCCCGTTCCCATGCGCAGATTGCGCAGCAAATCACTGTTGGCAGCCGCACTATCCCACCCGGTGGCGGATTCCTCATTGGTCGTCATTTCATGAGCGACTTCGGTGAATGGCAGATCACCGAAGCTGGGGGCGACAACTACCTCACAGTCGCCAGTTCCAACCCGACCGTAAATTTCGTCGCCGATCGTGTGCAGTTTCCAGGCATGCATGGTGGTTTTCGCGGGACAGCAGAACGCATCACTTTTCGCGTCGCCAGCGGCTCGCTGATAACCGGCGACGTGGTAACCATCATCTATGGCGATCAGAGTCAGGGCGGCAAGGGATTGCTCATGCCATCGATAACCAACGACCAAGTGCAGCTACCCCTCTATCTCAGTTTCGAACAGCAAGGCCCTTTCATCGGCCTGCCGGTGCAAACGGTTGTCATCAGCGGAGGTTCACTGGCCGGTGTCGCCGCCTTTGCGCCATCGGTAGTCGGGGTCGACGAAGCGTTTTCCATTTCGGTACGAGGTGAAGACTCGCGTGCCAATCGAGCGACCGGGAAGATGCCGGGCTGGAAGGTTTTTGCCAACGAGACACCTCTGACGGAAATCGCTGCTGGTAATGACGCCATCACCGTCGTCGACAACCTCCGCCTGCTGACACCAGGCGCCTGGTTCATTCGTGTGGAGAGTCTGGACGGCTCGATCAAGGGTCGAGGCAATCCGATCCTCGTCGAAACGTCGCCCATGCGGCGAATTTTCTGGGGTGACACACACGGTCACTCGGGTTTTGCAGAAGGGATGGGCAGCGCCGAAGGTTTCATGCGCTATGCCCGTGACGATGCGCGACTGGACTATGTCACACATAGCGAGCACGACGTCTTCATGGACGACAGCGAATGGGAGGTTCTGCGCCAACTGGTCAGCAAGTACACTGAAGAGAAGCAGTTCATTCCATTTCTCGGTTACGAATGGACTGTCGACAATCGATTTGGGGGGCACCACAACATCCTGTTTCGTACGCCTGCGGATCGCCAGCGATTCGATGGTCGTCGATTTCCTACACTACCTCGGTTACACGCAGCGATACGGGCGTCAACTCCACTGCGGGATATCCTTGCCATTCCACACGCCCACAATGCGGGTGACTGGCGACTGGCCGATCCTGAGATCACGAAGCTGGTCGAGATCATGTCGATGCATGGCAACTTCGAGTGGTTCGGCCGAATGTATCTCGACCAGGGTCACCAGGTCGGGTTCACTGCCGCATCTGACAATCACCTAAGCCAGCCTGGTTATGGTGCGCCGGTGGGTGGATCATTGTCTCAGCGTGGCGGACTCGGCGCGGTTTTGGCAGCTGACAAGACAACCGATGCCATATTCGATGGACTGCGAAGTTTGCGCACCTATGCCACCACCGGGGAGCGCATCATCCTTGAATTTGACGTCAACGATTCGCCCATGGGTACCCGTACGCCGATGAACAAGAACCGAAAACTTAAGGGTCGTGTCATCGGCACCGCCCCACTGGAATCAGTATCGATCCTCAAGAATGATCAGCTGCTGTGGTCTCAGTCGTATGCTGGCACCGACTTTCGACGCGGTGAACCAACCCGGGTGGCCATCAGCTTCACCTCATCTGCGGAACCGATCAATCAGCGCGACAATCCGCGCGGTTATCGGCCCTGGGTGGGCACACTGGAAGTTACGGGCGCAACCATCGTCGAGGGCCATGTTGCCGCCAATGCATCCACCAGCTTGTCTGCCATCAAACCTGGGTCGGATGGCAAGTGGGCATTCAAAACAGCCAGTCGCGGGGCTGCAAGCACATTGCTCGTGACACTGGATGAGGTCAAGGCAGGCGCGACGCTGACGCTCAACATCGAAGGTGGTGTTGAATTCGGTGGTGCACCGCCCATCTATCGACAGCATCAACGGCTGGATCCGGCTACCCTGCAGGTGAGACTGACAGATCTGAAGAGCGGCGCACAGGTTGCGAGAATTCCCGCTCCAGATTATCAGGACGAGATCTCCGTACACCGCCTGGCGAGCAGTGGAACGCTCGAGGCCAACTTTGAAGTCGAAGACACTGGAACTGGCGAAGGTGACTATTACTATGTTCGTGTCATCCAGAGCAACGACGCGATGGCCTGGTCAAGCCCGGTCTGGGTAGGTGGAAGAGCGCCTCAATGAGGATTATCCCCAACGATCCCTTTGCGCTGCACCCGCAACTCGCCAAGGACACCCTGTTTGTCACCGATCTGGCGCTGTGTCGGCTGCTGCTCATGAACGATGCCCGTTATCCCTGGTGCATCCTCGTCCCGAGAATTCCCGACGTGCGTGAAATATTCGATCTGCCTGCTTCAGTTCAGGCGGAAATGTGGCACGAAGTCAGCCTCTGCACAGAGCGTCTGGCCACGCTGACCAAGGCGGGCAAAATGAACGTGGCAACACTCGGCAATCTGGTGCCGCAACTGCACATCCATGTCATTGCTCGAAGAGTCGGGGACGCGGCCTGGCCGCAACCGGTGTGGGGCAAAGGCGAGGCGCAGCCCTACACTGCGCCTGCCGGGACGAAGCGGGTGGAAGCGTTACAGCTTACATTCGCTCGATGATCGTGGCCGTTCCCATCCCACCACCTGTGCACATGGCGATCAGCGCAGTCTGTTTATCCAGACGCTCAAGCTGATCCACTGCGGTACCAATCAGCATGCCGCCCGTTGCGCCGATCGGGTGACCCAGCGCAATGGCACCACCGTCGACATTGACGACGCTGTGATCCACATCGAGGTCCTTCATGAACTTGAGCACCACCGCGGCAAACGCCTCATTGATCTCCCACAGATCGATATCCGACTTCTTCATGCCAGCCTTGTCCAGGCAACGCTGGGCAGCGGGCGCTGGCGCCGTCAGCATGATCAGAGGCTCGGTACCGGCCGTTGCCACCTGCCGGATCTTCGCGCGTGGCTTCAAACCATGCGCCTTCGCAAATTCCGGGCTGACCACCAGCACCGCACTGGCACCATCCACCACACCGGATGAATTGCCAGCGTGATGAACATGATTGAGTGGACCTGCCTTCGGGTAGACCTGCTTCACCATATCAATGAAGGGGCGACTGAATCCTTCGGCATGCATCCCCGCCATTTTTGCGAATGAGGGTTGCAGATCCTTCAGGCTCTCGAGGGTTGTACCGGGACGTGGATGTTCGTCACGACCTAGCGCCAGCGTGCCGTCCAGATTGTCGATGGAAATCAGCGACCGATTGAACCGGCCATCCTCGATGGATTTCATGGCGCGGGTCTGGCTCTCCACGGCATAACGATCCACGTCATCCCGGGTAAAGCCTTCAAGCGTCGCAATCAGATCTGCGGAGATACCCTGCGGCACCTGCGGATGAATGTCGCGCAGATGTTCGTTGTTGGCGTGAAATCCGTTGGCATGCAACGGCGAATAGCGGGACATGAATTCCACACCCCCACCAATCACGGCTTCCTGCTGCCCACTCATGACGCCCATGGCGGCGAAGTTGACGGCTTGCTGGCCACTGCCGCAGAAACGGTGCAGCGTGACGCCGGTCACCGAAATCGGCCAACCCGCATCGAGCACGGACATGCGGGCGATGTCATGTGCATGATCCCCACTGCCGGTACCACACCCAAGCACGACATCTTCGATGAACGCTGGATCGATACCGGTTTTGTCACGCAGACCATTGAGAACCTGTGCCATGCAACGCTGCGGGTGCAGATTGCTCAGGGAGCCGACGCCAGGTTTGCCCCGGCCACGCGGTGAACGAACCGCATCAATGATCCATGCCTCTCGCATACGAGCCTCGTCATTCAGGTGGAAAGCGCCCGATTCTGTCGACGCAGGCTCCTGAAGGCAAGTTTCGGCTGCCTGGCTACTCGGTTAGACGGATCTCACCTGCGAAAAAGCCCGTCGAGCTGATGCTGACAGGAACCCGCAATCCGCCGCGGTAACCATACTTGATGGCCACGTCAAAGGTCTCATCGTCACTGACCACCCTGAACGTGCACTGATCTCCAGAGCCCTCGGTCAGCGAGAACACATACAGACTTCGACCGGTATGAACGTTACCGAGATCGTTGCACGGTGGCGACATCCACAATGCGCTGACCAGATCGATACCAGGCTGGACGGTTTCGTTGGGGCGCTGTTCGCCATTCTTGCGATAGGTTACTTCGCCATCGGCAACTGTCACCAGCCGTTCCTTGCTGTTGTCGCGGTGGTGATACTCATAGCTGGTGGGTTGTGGGCTGCCAGCGGACACTGTGCCCTTCGCTGTGAAGCGTGCCCGCAGCGCCTTGATCAACTCCATGAGACCCAGCGAGACGGCCTCTCCCTGCACCACGTACTCGGCGCCGGTAACATCGATCGAAAGACGGATTTCGCCGGCCTCTGCCGTTCCCATGTAGGCCATGTAGCGCAGTTCAATCGATTTGGCGAAAACAGGCGAAGACAAACTCAGCAGGGACCCTGCAGTGATGCCGACCAACCGTCGAACCCACTTTTTCGTCAACGTTTTCATAGCTGGGATTCTCCGGCGCTGTGCATGAACTCAGGCTGAAGGCAGAGGAATGCTCTGGCCAAGGCGGGGCACATCATACCCGCGCTGCACGGCAGGTCGAGCGGCTACCGCGCGATACCAGCGCAACACGTTTGGATAGTCCCCGAGGTTCATCTCCTGATACTCAAAGCGGGAAATCCACGGCCAGCAAGCGATGTCGGCAATCGAATACCGGCCACCGACATATTCTTCCTTGCCCAGATGCTGATCGAGAACACCGTACAGCCGACGGCCTTCTTCCCGATAGCGGGTTTCTGCGTAGGGTGCTTTGCCTGGATTGAAGCGCAGGAAGTGATGGACTTGACCGAGCATGGGGCCAAGCCCGCCCATCTGCCACATTAACCACTGCATCGTAGCCCAGCGATCGGTACCCCACAGTGTCGGATCATAGGTGTCAGCAAGGTAGACCAGGATCGCGCCTGATTCCATCAGCTTGACGCCGGTGGCCTGATCCGCCAATGCCGGAATCTTGTTGTTGGGGCTGATGGCCAGAAAATCCCGCGTGAATTGTTCACCCTTGGTGATGTTGATGTTATGCACCTCGTACTCAAGCTTCATCTCTTCGAGGGCGATGGAAATCTTGCGGCCGTTCGGGGTAGCGAAGGTATAAAGGTCGATCACGGAGTTCAGCTCGCCTGCAGGTGGCGGCATGGTACAGAAACCGGCTGCGAAACGCCCAATCTGTAAATTCGTTGCGGGATCGGCCCGCACCATTCATGAATGATCTACTGCGGGCCAGATGCACGGCAACAGTGTGATCCGCGTCACTCGCTGCCGGTTTCGATTTGAGTGCTTGGGGCCAATGGGTGACTCTATCGAGGCGGATATCCGGACGCCCGAATTGCCCTCATTCCTGCAGAACAAGGACCAGCTGCCGTGCTCGTGTTGACGCCCTGGTCGATTCCCCCACTGCTTGCAGCGCTCGTCGCAGCCGCTCTGTATTCACGTGTGCGCAGGAACGAAGACGTCCCTGGTGTGAACGGGCTGCTGATGTTGATGCTCGTAGTCGGTTTTGCCTCTCTCGGACAGGCTTTGGCCATGCTCGTCGTCGACCCACGACTCAAGCTTTTTGCAACCCAACTTGCGTACCTTGGCATCATTCTCGCGCCGATTGCGTGGTTCGCGTTCTGTATCAGCTATTCACGCCGACAGATCCATATCTCCCATCAAATACTCAATCTGATTACAGTGTTACCGGCGTTGACGCTGATCATCGCTCTGACCAACGACTTTCATCATCTGCTCTGGAACAAGAGCAGCGATGGCGCAAAACCTGAGGCTGGAATCTGGTTTTATATCCAGGTGATCTACAGCTTTGTTCTGGTAATAGGTGGCAGCG
>JAYSTS010000164.1:0-46380 GCA_043719475.1 Gammaproteobacteria bacterium
CAGGTTGCCCCTTGCGCTTCACTACGGTTTCAGTCACGTCTTCCGGCTGACTCCTTTCAGTCAGCTAGTACATGCCCATGCCGGGCACACTGGGAGCGACCTCCTGATCGCGATCTTCGATGACACCGACAATCGCGGTCGGGAGACCGCTCCCACAGGAGACCGCAAATGAGACCATAAAGTCACAATACCCAATGTCTGTTGGAGATCTCCTGATCGCGATCGTTGAAGACGGTCGTCTGGCACTGGTTGGCTCGCCAGTGGCGATGTCGCGAGGCCGGGGAATTATCCGGCCTCGTCAGCCGCAGCGATCATGCCAAAACGCTTGAGATATCCACCGGCTTTCCCGCGGTACTGCGGAACCAGATTTTTCCCGCCTGCTCATACAGGGCCAGGCCTTCCAGAAATGCCACTGAGTTCAACGCTGCCGGCTCACCCAATAGCTGATCACGCAACATGAGAATGGTCATGTCATGCGTAACACACAGGTCGACGCTGCACTCTTCCTGACCACCTCGCAGGCGTATTAGAGTCGAACGCAGAATCAGCCTGGCTGCGTCACAGGCTGGAATCATGGCATCTGCGGCAATGAAACCTGCTGCCCATTGCTCAACAAATGCGGATAGTCCACCTGCGAGCTGCAGCGCTTTCCACATCTTGATCTGATCGAGTGCGTAAAACACACCGAGACTCTCGACCGCACGCACAGTGCCACGCCGTCCGCCCCGTGCAGCGTGCGCGTCGATGACCAATCGCGCGGTTTCAACACAACGCTCTGGCGGGCTCGCGTATCCTCGCACATGCAAGCCCATGGGTAGGGACGCTCCCATTCGCCGACACAGCAGCCTGCCTTCGTCAGTGAGCGGGTTGACGAGATCGTGTACATCACGATTGAACTCTCGTGCTGAGTGGCGGGTTATCAGCGCCAGCCGTGATATCCCCTCGTCATGCAGCTGCCTGACCAGCTCCACCGACTCTTCCCCTGGAATGTGCTCTTTGTCGCCCACGCCGTGACCCGCTCCACCGCTTCGGTTTAGTATGCAGGCGAGTGTATCGCAAGGTTGGAGAGCATCCGATGGGAAGACTTGATGACAAAGTGGCTGTAGTCACTGGCGCTGGACGAGGTATTGGCCGCGAAATCGCACTGGCCATGGCCAGTGAGGGTGCCCGAATCGTCGTGAACGATCTGGGTGGAAATACGGATGGTACCGGTACCGGCAAGATCGCCGACGATGTGGTGGCCGAAATACGCGCCATGGGTGGTGAGGCGGTCAGCAATACGGCTTCGGTTTCCGAGGTGGCTGGTGGCGAGAGCCTGCTCAAGACAGCCCTCGATGCATTTGGTCAGATGGATATCCTGATCAACAACGCTGGCATTCTGCGCGACAAGACCATCTTCAATATGGAAGAGGCCGACTGGGACGCCGTTCAGGCGGTGCATCTGAAGGGACATTATTGTTGTTCGCGTCCATTCGCTCGTTACCTCAGGGAAAATAACCGTACCGGTTGCAGAATCATCAATTTCTCCAGCGTTTCCGGTTTGTATGGCAACTTTGGTCAGGCCAATTATGGTGCGGCCAAAGCGGGAATCGCGGGTTTTTCCAGAGTGCTGGCGATTGAGCTTGCGAAGTACGGATGCACGGTCAACACCATTTCTCCGGGAGCGCTGACCCGCATGACGATTCCGCTACGCGAAAATCGGGGTGAGCAGGTCAGCGATGCCGAGCTGGAATCCGGTGGCCCACAGCACATCGCACCCATCGTGGTGTGGCTTGCAACTCCCGAGTCAGCGGGCATTACGTCGGAGATTTTCCATACCGGCCGAGGTGGTGTTGCGATCATGCAGCAACCTCGTGTCATCAAGCAGTTCCGCAAGAAAAACGGCCTGTGGACGATGGATGAGCTGGACCGTTGTGTGCCGGAACTTGTTGCAGCCCGCAAGGCAAACATTGCAAACGCTGACCAGACCGGCAAAGCCATCGAGATCTGAACATGAACAAGAAACTCAACACAGTACTCGTCATCGCAAGCTTCGCGCTAACCGCTTGTGGTCAGAAGGAAGAAGCCCCACCAGTTGCTCCGGTTACCCCGGAAGAATCACTTCGATTGTCCCTGGAAACTGCGAAACCAGGCGATGTGATTACCGTACCGGAAGGTACTCTTGTGTTCGATCGCTCGTTAACCCTGAATACCAGTGGTGTGACCATTCGTGGCGCTGGCATGGACAAATCGGTGCTGTCGTTCAAGGGGCAGATTGCAGGGGCGGAAGGTCTGCTGGTCAACGCCAGCGACTTTCTCATCGAAGATCTGGCCATTGAAGACAGCAAAGGCGATGCGCTGAAGATCAATGAAGGCAAAAACATCACGGTGCGTCGTGTGCGTACCGAGTGGACGAATGGTCCGTCGACAAAAAACGGCGCGTACGGCATCTATCCCGTGCAAACCGAGAACACGTTGATCGAAGGCGCTATCGCAATTGCCGCTTCTGACGCCGGAATTTATGTCGGCCAGTCCAAGAACGTCGTCGTGCGCAATTCAACGGCACAGCGGAATGTTGCAGGAATCGAGATCGAGAACACCATCAATGCAGACGTTTACAACAACATCGCGACGGAAAACACTGGTGGCATCCTGGTCTTCAACATGCCGGACCTTGCGCAGAGTGGTTATGGAACACGGATTTACGAAAACCAGATCTCGGACAACAACACTCCCAATTTCGGCGCACCAGGCACCGCTGTGGCCGGAGTTCCCGCAGGTTCCGGGGTCATCATCAATTCGAATGATCAAGTGGAGATTTTCAAGAATCGCATCGGTGGCAACAATACCGCCAACGTGCTGATCTCGAGTTTTTTCAGTACGGCTTATCAGGCCAAGGAAACCGCGCCGGGGTTTGATCCTTATCCGGAGGATATCTTCATTTACGACAACGAGATGGGCGCGTCGGGCAACAAGCCGGATCGAGACTATCTTGAGGCACTGCGTCTGACACTGTATGGCGTCGACGGCCGACTGCCCGACGTGCTCTGGGACGGCTTCGTCAGTGAGACTCGAGACAATGCGCCGGTGCTGTGTGTGAAGAACGGTGAATCCCTGGTGCTGAACATCGATGCGAAAAACGAGTTCAAGAACCCGTCGTCGGTGATGACCAAACATGACTGTGAACTTCCCAAGTTGCCAGGAGTTGTTCTGGCCGGTTCATGAGCGGAGTCCTTTGTCGCTACATCGCCTGTTTCGTCATCCTCTCTAGCGTCCTGTTGGCCGGTTGCGGTCCACAGGTGGTTCTGCACGCCCCCGATGCCTATCCGCAGCGACTCTCGGATTGGCACATGGTGTGGCGTAACGGAAATTCCCTTGAGATCAACGACGACGCGCAAGTCTATGAGCTGAATACACCGCTGTTTTCGGATTATGCCCTCAAGCTTCGTACGCTTTATCTGCCGGACGGAGGCGCCGCGACCTGGAACGCGACCGAGAGTTTCGATTTTCCCGTGGGAACCATCGTCACCAAGACATTTTTCTATCAGGTCGGGGCTGCGGCAGATGCTCTGACAAGAGATTCTCTGACTAGACACACATCGTGGGACGGAACGGCCGCGAAGGTGAACTTCGACGACTTTCGGATCATGGAAACTCGAGTACTCGTCCGTCAGCCAACCGGATGGGACGCGTTGCCCTACATCTGGGACGGGGAGGATGCCGTTCTTTCCATTACTGGAAAGGTCATTCCGACCAGTCTTGATGGCGAGGAATTTGCCTACCTGGTGCCATCCCGAAACGAGTGCGGTTCCTGCCATATCACCAATCACACCGCGAAGCAGTTGCTACCCATTGGCCTGAAAGCACGACATCTGAATCGGGCGTCGCCCACCGGGAATGGAAATCAGCTGATTGCATTGAGAGACCGAGGCTGGCTGAGCGCATTACCTGAAGCATTAGCTGAATTAGGGGGTGTGAATCGTATTTCTGCAATGCACGACCTCACAGCCAACGTTGAAGACCTCGCGCGCGCCTATCTCGATATTAATTGTGGGCACTGCCACAACGCACACGGCGCCGCCGACACATCCGGTCTACTGCTCGATCAAAGCGCCACCGACGCACGACAGATGGGTCGCTGCAAGCCGACCATCGCCGCTGGCAACGGTAGTGGCGGCCGAACCTTCGGTATCGTGCCCGGCAAGCCCGATGACTCCATCCTGCTCTGGCGAATGCAGGCCACCGACCCCGGCGGGCGCATGCCTGAGATCGGCCGATCGCTCGTGCACACCGAAGGTGTCGACCTCATCCGTGAGTGGATCACCAATCAGCCCGGTGTTTGCTGATCTCTCCCCCAGGATCTATTCCCCGGGACGATCTTTCCCCCGGGACACACACTCCATTTTGTGCGCCAATTCGATCAACGACTTGCGAGCATCGCTTACGCGTTGGATTTGCGCGTGAGGGTTCATAGCTTTTCTTCGGTCGCTTTGGCTCACAAAGTCGCGGTGTGTGTCCTTGCTTTCTTGAGCGCCAGCACGAAATAGCTCGCGATTGAACAGGCCGCCAATCCCCCCATCACAATCATCGCCACATCGTAGCTTTCGTACTGCATGAGATTCCCGGTTATCGGTGGACCGACCACTCCACCCAACATCGCCGTTGCAGGTAGTAGCGTTGCCAACCGGCCACTATGGTCATGCCACGCAAGCAGCCCCATTAAGTACGGAATGAAAAAGTTCCACGCAATGTTGAACAGAAGCGCGGCAACAAGAAACGGCACGAACCCCTTGACGCTGCCAAGCGCTACCACCGATCCGGCAAAAACAAGTCCGGACACAGTCTCTGGCCAGATAGTTCGAAACCGCCCCGCCAAGGTAGCAGCCCCCAGCGAACCGATGATCCCGAGCAAAAGCCCCACAGCGATTGCTGAAGAACTCTGCTTCATATCCAGTCCCGCGTGCAGCGCCAATCGTCCCAGGTAGTTCCAGCCACTGACCCCTGCGGTATAAAACACCACCAAAGTCGCGAGAACCCACCATGCGCCCATCGGTGCATGTGAGATCTGGTCGGCAGACACCGGGCGCGGAGCCATCCGATCGTGATCTCGGGGCCAGAAAAAGGCGACGCCCACCCCAACCGCAAAACACAGCGAAACTGCACCTACCAGCCCGTTTAACCCGAGAATCGAGACTGGCAACAGAAACAGAAAGGCGCTGGCGATGATGACATCACTTGAAATCTTGAGGCTCATCGTTCGAGCAGGATTTGGCCGCCGGAGAAGCACACTCGAACAGATACTGGAAACAATCACCAGACAGCCGCCGAGCAGAAATTGAAGCGCGTAGAGGACTGATACGCTGGGAGCCGCAGGCAATGCATGAATCGCACCTGCATAGAGGACAAGGCTACCAAGAATCAACCACCGGATACGAACGCGCGAAACCCAATAAGGCGCACTCAACGAAGCGATTGCTCCAGCCAGTGTCCCTGCAGCAACAAAATATCCAAGCTGGACATCGCTTAACGAATACTGACGAACAAGCTCCGCAGATAGCACTGGCATGATATTGGGCGGGATCGCAGCAACGCTGCCAACAAGAATTACGATCGCTGTGGGTGATATGCGCAAGGGCACCTCTTCTCAGATAGAAGTCGATTATTCATCAATTCCATCTTCATCACCCTCAATACCTCAATCTGACAAAGAGGAGTGCATGGGCAACGCATACCGCCGATTTCTGTACCGTTTTGTATGAGACATCTCACGACATCAATCGCCCTCCTCTCAAGGCGAACAAGACCGGGGCATCGATACTGTCGTCATGCCAACACCTCGCCGCGAACTCGTCGACCCCATTCAGCCGCTCTTCTACCACCTGATCTCCAGATGCGTGCGGCGTAGCTGGCTGTGCGGCTACGACAATCACTCGCGTCGCGACTTCGGTCATCGCAAACAGTGGCTAATCAAGCGAATGAAATTTCTCGCGCAATTCTTCGCCATTGAATTGCATGCCTACGCCGTGATGAGCAACCACTTTCATATGGTCATTTACTACGACCCTCTGGCATCAACGCGGTGGACCGACGAGGAAGTCGTCGACCGTTGGCTTTCAGTCTGTCCACCTCGAAGCTACCGCGACGATTCCGACAAATCCATCCTCTTCCTCCACAAGCAGTTGCTACTGGGCGACGGCGCGAGGCTCGCGCACCTGCGCGCGGAACTGGGCTCGCTGTCCACTTACATGAAAATGCTGAAGCAACCGATCGCCAGAAGGGCGAACCAGGAAGACGACGTTACCGGCCACTTCTTTGAGCAGCGGTTTTATTCCGGAGCCCTACTCAGTGAGCGGTCGGTGCAGGCAGCAATGGCTTATGTCGATCTGAATGCGGTTGAAGCACTGATCGCCACGTCCATCGAGCAGATCGAGGATGCATCGATCGCAGACCGACTGGCGGCGCTCGAATCTGATCCAGCAACCCTCGATGCGTATCTTGCACCATTGGTTTGTGGGCTTTCTGAAGCCCCGCAGAAAGTCGTCATTTCGCTGCGGGCCTACATCGAGGTCCTGAAGCTTGGCTGCGATCGTCGGACCAAGCACCGCGAGAGTTCACTTGAAGCAAGGTGGCTGCAGGACATCGCCACGCTTGGTCATCTTCAACGGGCATATGGACCACAACTCCAGCTTGATCGCTGGACAGAGCATCGTCATTGGCGCAAATCCGGTCATCCAATATCCACATGATGATTAAGCAGGTCGCGCGACAACGGTTGTAAACGCACGACTGACAAGCCCTCGTTCCATCACATAGGCTACACCTGAACTGAAAATCCTCCTCGCGGCAACGAGAACGTCAATTCAAGTGTGGCGTTAGTTTTCTTTTCAAATCCATATCTGCTTCGATTCGCAGAAATGGCCTGTAAAAAACGCGAATTTGCACACCACCAAGAAATTTCCCTTCAGTGCCCTGAAGCTTTATGTGCCGCTTTGGGAAGCGATGTGTGTCCTTGCTGGGTGTGTGTCCTTGCTGGGAAAGTGGCAGCAATCCTCGCCCACGACGATGCATAATCCCGCCATGATCCTGCCTACCCTACACAACGCCACCCGAATTCTTCGTGAACGCTACGGCTTCGAAAGCTTCCGCGGCACCCAGGCCGAAATCATCACGCACACGCTCGCCGGCGGTGACAGTCTGGTGCTGATGCCAACTGGCGGGGGGAAGTCGCTCTGTTATCAGATCCCTGCATTGCTTCGTCCCGGAGTCGGTATCGTTGTTTCACCGCTCATTGCACTGATGCAGGATCAGGTAGACGCGCTTCTAAGATTTGATATCAGCGCCGCTTTTCTGAATTCGTCCCAATCGCCCGCCGACCAACGAAGTGTTACCCAGGCACTAACTTCAGGCCGGCTCGATGTACTGTATGTCGCGCCGGAGCGCTTGTTGATGGAAGACACACTGTCTCTGCTCGATCAATGCGAAATCGCATTGTTTGCCATCGACGAAGCGCACTGCGTCTCGCAATGGGGGCACGACTTCCGCAAGGACTATCTCGGTTTGCACATCCTAGGCGCTCGGTATCCTGGCGTGCCCCGCATGGCTCTCACCGCGACCGCTGATCGCCACACACGTGAGGAAATCATCAATCGGCTGGAGCTAACGACAGCCGCACGATTCGTTGAAGGCTTTGATCGGCCAAACATCCACTACACCGTGGCGCCGAAAAGCGATTCACACAAACAACTCATGAGCTTCCTTGCCAACCACAATGGCGAAGCAGGCATCATCTACTGTCAGTCTCGCGCCCGCGTGGAGAAGATCGCGGCACAACTTTCGGCCGACGGGATTACGGCTCTGCCGTATCACGCGGGTCTACCTGCCGACACCCGACGAGTTCACCAGGCGCGATTCCTGCGCGAAGAAGGCATCGTTATGGTCGCCACCATCGCCTTCGGTATGGGTATCGACAAACCTGATGTCAGGTTCGTCGCTCACCTCGACCTGCCAAAAAGCATGGAGGCGTACTATCAGGAAACCGGTCGTGCCGGCCGCGATGGCGATCCCGCGGAAGCGTGGATGATCTATGGATTGCAGGATGTCGTTCGCCAGCGGCAGATGGTCGACAGCAGTGATGGCAACGATGACTTCAAGCGAATCGAGCGGGGTCGCCTGGACGCGCTACTCGGCTGGTGTGAGATAACCACCTGTCGCCGTCGCGCGCTACTCATCTATTTTGATGACGATCCAAAGAAAGACTGTGGTAACTGTGACAACTGCCTCAGCCCACCCGACACATGGGATGCCACCGAACCCGCACAACAGCTCATGTCATGCATATATCGAACAGGCCAACGCTTCGGCGCAGGTCACGTATTGGATGTACTACTTGCAAGATCAACCGATAAAACTACCCAGCATCGGCATGATTCTCTCTCGACGTGGGGCATTGGTCACAACATTGCTGAACCGCAGTGGCGGTCCATCCTGCGACAACTCGTGGTACAAGGGTACGTCTGGTCCAACGCAGAGCGTTACGGCGCACTGTGCCTGCATGAAAACGCACGCGCGCTCCTGCGTGGCGAGGAGACGCTGGTTCTTCGTCGTGAACTTCCAGCTGCCAAATCAAGCAAGACGACAAACACCAAGAGTTCCGGAAAGAAGGTCACTCGAGCTCCAATGACGCTGGACACGAAAGACGAACGCTTGTGGGAGGCACTTCGACAGTGTCGTAGAACGATTGCTGAACGCGAGGGTGTTCCACCATATGTTGTGTTCCACGATGCAACTCTCCTATCAATGATCGAACTTCGGCCAACGTCGGTGGCACGAATGTTAGAGGTGCATGGCGTGGGACAGAAGCGGCTCGAACGCTATGGCGCGGAGTTTCTGGAAATTCTGACCTCATTTCGGGAATAGGCTCTCGCACGTACAGTCAGATTTTCAGCAAACAAAATGGTTGATCAGCTGCTTGCCTGCCCGGCCCCAACCGTGGTCTTGGTGACGTTGTACGGTCCCGTCGTATTCCAACCAGGTGCGTGGCCGCTAGTGGCGTCGTACTGGGTGATATCGCCGTCTGTCGAGTACGTGAGCGTGTTGACGTTGCCACCGATGTTCACACTGGTCGGTCGATGCGACTGCACGCTGGAGCCGTAGGTGAAGCCCCTGAAAATCAGTTCTCCGGACACGTTCGAAACCTTGCTCGTCCGGTTGCCGTGCGGGTCGAACGCGAAGTCCTGCCGCCGGTTCACGCTCAGATCCATTTGCTGACGGTACAGGCGATCCAGCTCGTCGTAGTTGTACACATAGACAGACTGTTGGGATATGACCTCTGTCTGTGCGCGCTTTGGCCCACAAACCACGAGGTGTGTCCTTGCAGTGTGCCCTGGCCATTTGTAGTCGAGCGCTCTGTGCATGTTGTGTAGAATTGAAGCCCTCTCGATTCGGCGGTGATTGCACCCCAAGAGTACAAGCATGGCTTTGGCGACCTACTTTTTCGTCTACTTCAGCGTTGCGTTTCTCCTTCGTTCCTGGCTTGTCTATCAGAGGACCGGTATTAACCCTGTGGTGCTTACTTCCCGTGATGATGCCTATGGCTTCGTCGGCCTTTCATTCAAAGTCGTTACTGCATGTGTTGCAATCTTCGTAGTTCTGCAGGCTATCCATCCTGACCTATTGCAGAACACTGGCTTGATCAATGCTCTCCACGACGAGCGAGTAGCGATCGTCGGCTGGCTCCTTCTAATAGTTTCCCTACTCTGGACTATTGTCGCGCAATGGCAGATGGGCAACTCCTGGCGAATCGGTATTGACGAACGGAATCGCACACAGCTCGTCGAGAACGGACTGTTCGCCCTTTCCAGAAATCCCATCTTCCTCGCCATGCGTATCAATCTGCTGGGGCTCGTTCTTGTCCTGCCACACGCAATCACATTGACACTGTTCGTTGCTGGTGACCTGCTCATGCAGGTTCAGGTCAGACTGGAGGAAGCTCACCTGAGCGCCCAACATGGCGAAACTTACGCGGCATACCTGAAAAAAGTCCGTCGCTGGTTATGAGCCTGATTCCAAAACAATTGACTCAACACAAATCGAAACTTTAGCTTGTCGGGCTTTTGAGAGTTCCCGATATGGAACCTGCTCGTGTGCCGTTGGCGACAGCAAGAAGTTCGGCGATTTCATGAACTACCACGGCCACGGTCACGCCAATTGCGCCAACCAAGGCGAGGGGCACCATTCCTGCAAGAACAGCAATTGAAAGAACGATATTCTGACGGCTGATGCGCCGTGCACGCTGACCTCTGACCAACGCCTCTGTCACTTTCATCAGATCATTGTTCATCAGTGCGACGTCGGCCGCTTCGAGCGCCGCGTCACTTCCACCAACTCCCATGGCCATGCCACACGTCGCCGCGGCAAGGGCGGGAGCATCGTTGACTCCATCCCCTACCATGAGCACCGGGCCATGCTTCCGCTCCAGATCTGCAAGTGCTGCAACCTTGTCCTCCGGTTTCAGATCTGCTCGCACTTCATCGATCCCGATTTGCGAAGCGATATGGTTACCTGTCCGGGGGTTGTCGCCGGTAAGCATGACTGTCTTGATGCCTATCGAATGCAATGCTGCTACGGTCGTTCGAGCTTCGGGGCGAATGGTGTCCTGCAGTGCAACGATTCCGCGCAATTCGTCATTCGCGGAAACGATAACAACGGTCTTCCCCGACTCCTGAAGTGCGGTTATCGGCGCCGAGTGCTTTTCGAGATCAAGACCAGTCGCAAGCGCCCATTTGGGGCTGCCGACAGCCCAGAGCACACTACCGTACCGAGCTTGTGCGCCCGCACCGATGAGCGATCGGAAATCGTCCATGACAAGCGGCTTCAAACCGCGCCCAGAGGCTTCGGCAACGATTGATCGTGCCAGTGGGTGCTGAGAATTTGATTCCAGTCCCGCCAAAGCAATCAGCAGTTCGTGCTCCGAAATGCCGACTGAAATGACATCGGTCACTGCCGGTCGCCCGAGTGTGAGCGTACCCGTCTTGTCGAAGGCCACAACCTTGATCAAAGCGAGATGCTCCAGATGCGCACCGCCCTTGATGAGAATTCCACGCCGTCCGGCAGCGCCTATGCCCGCCGCCATGGCCATCGGCATGGACATGATGAGCGCACAGGGCGCCGCCGCGACCAGCAGCACTACTGCTCGTCCGGCCCAGTAATCCACAGGAAGTCCAAGAAGCCACGGCACGATCAACATCGCTATGGCCGTCAACAGGACGGCCGGACTGTACCGCCGGCCAAATCGTTCGATCCACTGTTGGGCTTTGCCTTTTTCTTCCTGAGCCGCTTCAACGAGGTGAATAATCCGTGACAGGGTATTTTCTGCATAAGCTTTTTTGACCTCGATGGTCAGCGCACCTTCGGCATTCAGCGTACCCGCGAAGACCGTGTCACCCGGTCCTTTGTCAATCGGCATGGATTCGCCTGTTACCGCCGCTTCGTTGATACCCGACTTGCCGGCGATGATGACCCCATCAGTGGCAATGGCCTCCCCAGGCCTGACCACAAATCGGTCTCCTGGTTTCAGGGTTTGTGCAGGAACAACCGACTCTGTTCCAGACGTACTCACCAGTCTGGCTTCTTTTGGGGCCAGTTCCATGAGCGACCGGATCGAGTTGCGTGTGCGCAGATAGGTATATTCCTCCAATCCTTCGGCTGCTCCGTACAACACCACCAGCGCGGCTGCTTCGTCCCACATGCCAAGAATCGCTGAACCGGTGGTGGCCGCGATCATCAGGACATCGATTCCAACTTCGAATTTCCGAAACAGGCCTTCGATCCCTTCACGAATCCAGTACCAGCCACCGATTGGGATCGCAGCCATGAACGCCAGCTTTGCCAGGTCCTCTGGCAACAGGCCAGTCAATTCAAGCAGTAACGCCGAAGCAGCAATGGCTCCTGCCGCCAACGCCATGCGCAGTGGGCCGAAGGTCCACCATGGTCCGGTTACGACCGGTTCGTCATTCTTCATCAACGTTCCTCCTTCGAGGGTCCAGCAAGTGAACTACGTAGCCGAAGAGTTCTCGCGTCATCACAGCGTGCTGCTGCCACCGATGGGTAAAACCTGCTCTACCGGACTGACATAGACAAAACCCGAGACACCGGGTCCAACGGCGGCAACCCGCCGGATAATCGAGGTGACTTCATCGACGCTCCTGTCTTCGACTACCAGGGAGATTCTCACTTCAGAAATCATCAGCCTGTCCGCATCGACAGAGTATTTGCTCTCCGAATCCGTGAGAGGTTTGAGCGCACCGATGACGTCATGGAGCGTGATGTTACGAAATCCCGCATCTGCAAGTGCCTCGACCACTCCAGCGGATCGAACGTGATGTACAAAGGCTTTTACCAATTTCATGATTGAATCCCCACGTTGTCGAGAGCTGGCAAATCGGATTCATCGCGACGTTGGCGAACCCGCCAACCTATTCGATAGAGACCTGGCAAAACCAGCAGCGTCAGCAGGGTCGACGAGAGGATACCGCCGATGACCACCGTGGCCAGGGGACGCTGGACTTCGGCACCTGTCCCGGTATTGAGCGCCATCGGCAGAAAACCAAGCGCAGCAACCAGGGCCACCATGAGAATCGGCCGCAGTCGCAGCATCGCGCCATCACGGATGGCATCATCAATTCCGAAACCGCTTGCAAGCCGATCCCGGATGGCCGCAACCATCACCACACCGGTCAGCACAGCGACACCGGACAGGGTTATAAATCCCACGCCTGCCGTAATGGACAATGGAATATCGCGTAGCCAGAGTGCGATCACACCACCAGTGAGTGCCAGCGGAACACCGCTGAACACCAGCGCCGCATCTCGCGCAGATCCGAAGGTCATCATCAGCAACGCAAAAATGAGAACGAGCGTAACTGGTACCAGCAGGGTCAACCGATCACTGGCCGACTGCAGTTGTTCGAAGGTGCCGCCGTATTCCAGCCAGTAGCCTGAAGGCAGCTTGATTTCGGTGTCGATCTTCAAGCGGACGTCGCGTACAAAGCCCCCGAGGTCACGTCCTCGCACATTGGTGGAGACCACCAGTCGGCGTTTTCCGTTTTCGCGGCTGATCTGGTTCGGCCCGGGTGCAAGGTCCAGGCGAGCGACTTCACCAAGCGGCACGAAGCCGGTTCCCGGCAAGCGCGTGTCGTCAGCTGGCAGAGAGACAGGCAGGCGTTCCAGGGCTCCAGGATTGTTCCGAAGTACTTCCGGCAGTCGGACAACCAGGGCAAATCGCTGATCACCCTCAAACACCAGCCCGGCTTCCTGTCCGCCTGTCGCCGCCGACAGCACGCCTTGTACATCAGCAACGTTCAGCCCATACCGGTACAAGGCTGATCGATCTGGAACAACCGAAAGTACAGGCAGACCCGCCACCTGCTCAACCTTTACACCTTCCGCTCCCGGTATCGTGTTAAGTACAGCAGCGATGGCATTGCCGGTTGACAACAATTGGTCAAGGTCGTCCCCGTAGACCTTGATGCCCAGATCCGAACGAACACCCGAGATCAGTTCATTGAATCGCAATTGAATCGGCTGGCTGATTTCAAACGCGTTTCCAGGAACGGCTTCGAGTCGCTTCTCGATTTCCATGGCGAGTTCAGCCTTCGTTTTGTCAGGGTTTGGCCAGTCTTCCCGCTCCTTGAGCATGATGTAGCCGTCGGAAATATTCGGCGGCATCGGGTCAGTTGCAACCTCCGCAGTGCCCACGCGGGAGAAGTAGGTCTTTACCTCTGGCATGTCCATCACCGCCCGTTCCAGCTGGAACTGCATCTCAAGTGACTGTGTGAGGCTGGTCCCCGGAATGCGCAGCGCCTGTACCGCCAGATCCCCTTCATCAAGACTCGGAATGAACTCGGAGCCCATTCGAGAAGCGAGCCATCCACAGCCGATGACAAGGAGGCCAGCCGCCAACAAAACTGGCACACGCAGCCGCAGTGCCGCATTGAGTATCGGGCCATAAACACGTTTTGCGCTGCGCACAATGACGTTGTCTTTTTCTTCGATTTTTCCTCGCAGAAACAACGCAACTGCGGCTGGCACAAACGTGAGTGAGAGAACGAGCGCGGCAATCAACGCCATGATGACCGCCAGTGCCATGGGCTGAAACATCTTGCCCTCCACTCCAGTCAGCGCCAGTAACGGCAGATTGACCAGGATGACTACCAGAACACTGATTAGACTGGGGACAAACACCTCACGGGTGGCAGAGAAGACAGTCTGCAACCGCTCCTCAAGCGTGAGCAATCGGGAGTGATGATGCTGTTGGGCTGCAAGCCGCACAATGCAGTTCTCAACGATGATGACAGCGCCGTCGACGATGAGCCCAAAGTCGAGCGCACCGAGCGACATCAGATTTGCGCTCACGCCGGACTCAACCATCGCGGTCATGAGCATCAGCATGGAAATCGGAATGACCAAGGCGGTCAGCAGCGCTGCACGCACGTTACCCAACATCAGCAGAAGGACAACGACCACCAGAATCGCGCCTTCGAACAGGTTTTTCTGTACTGTTGCGATCGTTTTGTCGACCAGCGTCGTACGGTCGTACACGGGGTCGGCCATTATCCCTTCAGGCAGCGTCGAGTTGATTTCCGACAGTTTTTCGGCCACCGCATGTGATACGGTGCGGCTGTTTTCTCCAATCAGCATCACCGCCGTTCCCAGTACGGCCTCCTCCCCGTCCCGCGTGGCAGCGCCTGAACGCAACTGTTTGCCGAAGGCGACATCGGCGACATCACGGATGGCGATCGGCACGCCATCTCGCTGCGCGACGATGATTTGTTCGATTGCAGGAATATCGGCAACCTGGCCTGGTGAGCGGATCAGGTATTGCTCTCCGTTCCGTTCGATGTAGCCGGCTCCGATACTGAGGTTGTTTTTCTCGATGGCCTGCACGACATCTTCGAAGCCGATGCCGAATGCAAGCAGGCGGGATGGATCCGGAGTGATGTGGAACTGTTTTTCGAAGCCGCCAATTGTATTGACCTCGGTCACACCGGACACCTGACGCAATTGGGGCCGTATCACCCAATCCTGCAAGGTTCGCAGTGCGGTCGAATCCCACGGGCGACCATTCGCCTGCCGCGCACCCTCGTCTGCATGGACGGTATAAAGAAATATCTCTCCGAGACCGCTCGCGATCGGCCCCATTGCCGGTTCAATCCCTTCCGGCAACTGGCTCTTCGCCTGCGTAAGCCGTTCGTTGATCAGATTGCGCGCAAAGTAAATATCCGTCCCGTCGTCGAATATGACGGACACTTGTGACAGTCCATATCGGGAGAGTGATCGTGTGTATTCGAGCCCAGGGAGGCCGGCGATGGCAGTTTCGATCAGGTAGGTAATACGTTGTTCGACTTCCAGCGGGGAGTACCCAGGCGCGCTGGTGTTGACCTGCACCTGCACATTGGTGATGTCAGGCACTGCATCTATCGGCAGTCGCTGGTAACTCCAGACCCCGACGCCGGAAATTCCCAGAACCAGAAACATGATGATCCATCGGCGTGCGATGGAGAACTTCAGGAGTCCATCGATCATTGCATACTCCCCTCAGTGATCATGTTCAGCAGAGCCTTTGCCCAGTTCAGCCTTCAGGATGAAACTGTTGGTAACAGCGTACTCATCACCTGCGTCAACGCCGCCGGTGACTTCAACCGTCACCGAATCACTGCGCCCTGGAGACACGGGGCGCGCCTCAAACTCACCGTCGTGCAGGATGAAGAGAACCGGTCGGGATTCCAGGTACTGGATCGCCGTGCTTTGTACGGCGAGAGGCACAGTGCTCTCGCTGATGGTGACCTCGGCCGTCACATTCAGACCCGGCGCCCAGTTACCATCCTTGTTGTCCAACAGGACGCGCGCACTCAGGGTTTGATTGGCCGTTCGTCCAAATGGCGCGACATAGATCACCCGGCCATCGGTCAGCTGCCTGTTGTCAGGCCCTTTGATAATCACTTCCTGACCAAGTTTTACGCGTGGAACGTCTCGTGGGAACAAAGAGAGTTCCACCCAGACCGTGTTCAAATCAGCGATGGTGAAAAGCGGCTGATCATTTGCCTGTTCACCAGGGTTGGCATTTCTCTCGGTGATCACGCCGGAGATGGGAGCCTTTAACGTATAGCTGCGCAGGCTTTCGTTGCTCTCGATGAGCGCGAGCGCATCTCCTTCGCGTACGGAGTCTCCAATCTTGCGCCGCGTCTCGAGTACGACACCAGGGAAGCGTGCGGACACCGCTCTCACACGTTCTGCATTCGGGGCAATTACGCCGTACAGCTGGATCGACTCGCGGATGCTGGCTGGGCCGACAACACCAATCTCGATCCCGGCCGCTGCCAGTTGTTTTGCACTGAGTGTCACACGCGCACCTTCTTCGTGTTCGTCACCATGCTCCTCTGGCTCTTCGTGACTATCCGATGCATGACTATCGCTGTCAGTATCGGCGAGAGGAACGGCCTCGTTTCCTGCAGTAGTCAACTCGCCGTGGTTGCCGCCGGTTGTTCCGCTTTGTGACTCTGCAGATTCAGTATCTTCGTTGAATCCACACGAAAGCAGCGAGGCACCCAAACACAGCAGAACATAAAACCGGATGTGTCTTTTCATCACTGTGTCCCTCAAGGGCTCACGGCCGCGCCGGTGAGTCGTTCAATTTCTATTCGTGTCAGGTGATACAACGCGGCGGCGTCGATCAGTGTTCCGCGCAGATCCAGAAGTTCCTGTTGTGCATCGGTCAGCTCAAGGTAGCTGTAGCGTCCGCGTTCAAAGGCGTATTCGGTATTCTTCAATGCAGACTCCATGCGTGGCAGGGCGCGATCACGCAGGGCCGTGACCTGGTCGCGCAGATCGAGCAGTTCCTTGTAGTCGCCAAAAAGCTGATTCCGGGACTTGATGAATTCGGCAGCTCGAGTCTCCTCAGCGCTCGATTTCAGTGCTTCAGCTTCGGCAATCAATCCCTGATTGCGATTGAAGACAGCCAGCGGCACAGAGATTGAGAACACCATGGCATTGGCGTTGATCTCCTCCAGGTGACGAATACCTGCGCCGAGACGGATGCCGGGATTACGACCTGCCAGTGCCAGCCTTGCTTCCGAATCGTGCAGGCGTGCTTCGCTGAGATAACGGTTCAGGTCAGGTGTGTCCTCAAGGGACGCCAGGAGTCCCTGGTAGTCCGGAACGGTGGGGAGCTGATAGAGATCTGCTGCCACACTGCCAAAATCCGGCTCCGCAGCTCCCCACAACGCCGCGAGGTTGTAGCGCGCCACAATGAGCAAGTGTTCAACGTGAGCGTCTGCGATCTGAGCCCGCTCGAGCGCAACAGCCGTCCGGTCCAATTCTGCTTCCGGTGATTTGGCCGCCTCTACGCGACGGGTCACCGCATCTGCGGTTCGACGTGCCAGATCAACGCCCAGGTGGGTCAGCTGATGTTCTTCCTGCAGCCTGACGATAGACAGGAATCGACGTGCCACCTCAGCCATGAGGTCGAGCCGGTTGACGTGTCCTTCAATCTCCAGGCGCTCTTTTTCGATGCGCCCGGCGGCAATCCGTTTGTCGCGCAGCCCGCCAAGTTCGATCAACTGACTCAGACCAATCGTGAGTTCTGCAGCATCAAGTGTTCGTGTCTGGCCCGTGCCGAATGCGTTCTCCAGCTCCGTAGTCAGCTCCGGGTTGGGTCGAAGCCCGGCCTGCTCGATTCGCCCGTCCTGCGCCTTCAGTACGTGACGATACGCAGCAAGTTCGGCGTTTGATGCAAGCGTTCTCTCAAACGCTTCCCGCAAACCCAGCTCGCCGGCGGTCGGATAGCCGAACGCCGGCCAGCCGATCAACAGAAGTGAAAAAACGAGCACCAAAAAACGCCTGGGGTGGATCCAGCACAACATGAATTTCTCCCTCAGATAGGGGACGTGCTGCCGTGAACTTGCACAGCACGACACCATATCGGTCTAACGGTTTGAATCAGGCGGGAGAGAAGCCTGGAGGACCACGCGCGGGAGGTATCAGAAAGGGATTTACGACGTACGCAGCACTGGTTGAAGAGACGAATTCGAAGCGTTGCGAAAGGTTGAGCCGAATCCACAGCAATGCCACAACCAAAACTGCAATGGACAGGTCGTCATTCCAGATCCGGGATTTTGCGAGCGTGTCTTCGATTACGGTGAGATCGGCATCGTCATGAAGGACTGACGACGTGTCCCCTTCATGATGAACCAGGTCATCGAGTGCATGCAGACTGAGCGGAGCTTCGCCGCCGTCGAAGCACAGGTGCAGATGCATTCCGTCTATCCTGACGATGAGCACGAGGAAGCAGAACAGCATCCATAGTGGAATTGTTGGGCGCACGGGATTTAGCATCGTGCAAGCATGTTAGCAGCAAAGGCTCCCCTTACCACAGAAATTTCAGCCCCGGAACGCAGCGATGCAATTCAAACGGTGTTGCCGTTCGCAGCATCGCAAAGAGAGAGCACGGTCAACCTGTCGCGTAGTATCAACCTCCGGCAAAATTTCCCTGATACTTCCTTATCAACTGAGCGTTGATAATCTGGGAAATGTTGGATCGAAAATTGATCGAAGTGCTTAAGAAGGGAATGACGACTTGCAGAGACAATGACTCTTTCATCGAACCACGCAGTTTGTGTTGGTTTGATTGTCTCTAGTATCGCAGTGATGGCACACATAAATTCCAACCTCTCATCGTTGTTGCAGCGCCTCCATGGTCCGCACATACCAGTGCCTCAAGTCGTGAGAACAAATTAACCTCATGATCCATTACCATGGGCTCATGCTGCTAACGAAACACCTTCGATGAATTCACCAATCACCTGCCCCCGCCAACTCGTCCGCCCCGAGTGGATCGACTACAACGGCCATCTCAACATGGCGTATTACCACGTGTTGTTCGACAAGGCGCTCGATCATGTCTTGGATCAGATCGGTGTCGGCGAAGCCTACATGCGCACGAGCCAGGGTTCGTGTTTCGCGCTGGAAGTCCACGTTCACTACCTCCAGGAGTTGTCACTCGGTGATCCGGTAGATGTCCGTTTCCAATTGCTGGACTACGACAACAAACGCATCCACTTCATCGAACAGATGTTTCATGGAGACCAGGGTTATCTCGCCGCCACCTCGGAACAGCTGTCGCTCCATGTCAGCATGCAGACCCGTCGCGCGTCCCCGTTTCCCCAGGACGTTCAGACGCGGCTGGCCACCATGCTTGCGGATCACGCACAGCTGCCCAGACCCGAACAAGTTGGTCATTCCATCGGGATTCGTCGCTCCCCGCTCACTTCGGCATGACATAATCCGACCTCCCCCTCTTCACCGACCAATCAGGAGTCAACGTGAGCGAAGTCGTTGAGCGCGTCCAGACCTGTCCCGTCCAGGAAATCAGTCCACTGCATCCAGACCTGCTGCGACGTCCCTATGGGATGAACCGTCGACTGCGTGAAGAGTCTCCTGTCCATCGCGATTCCTTCACCGGCATCTATTTCATTTCCCGTTACGCCGATGTGGTTGCCATGGCGCTCGACACCGATACATTTTCGAGCGTGATGCCGGCAGCAATGGCACGTGCCACCGGCGGCGATGACCCAGAGCTCAAGGCCCTGATGGAACAGAGTTATCCAAACGTGGCGACCATGCTGACCCAGGATCCACCGCTGCAACGACGCTATCGAAAATTTGTCGATGGAGCGTTCGGACCCGCCAGTCTGCGTGCACTGGAGCCATTCATCGAGCGCACGTCTAACGAACTGATCGATGCTTTCTCACACCAAGGCCAGTGCGAGTTTCTGAACGAATTCGGCATCCCGCTGCCACTGCGGGTCATCGCATCGCAGATTGGTACTCCCGAAAAGGACCTGCACAAATTGCGCGAATGGACGGAAGCCTTCATCGGCAACCTCAGTCAGCAACTCGATCGCGATGGCACCATCAAAGCCGCGAAGGGCGTCATCGAATTCCAGAAGTATTTCGTCGAACGCATGGATGAGCGTCGGGCAGACCCGCGCGACGACATCCTGTCGAAAGTGGTCAACGCAAGCTTCGACGGCGACACGATGCTCAACAATGCTGAAGGCCTGTCCATGTTGTCGCAGATCCTGGTGGCCGGCAACGAAACGACGGCCGCATCGTTGACTGAAGGTATCTGGCTGCTGATACAGAATCCGGATCAGCACGCGCTGCTTGAACGCGATCATGGGCCAGAAATGATCAGTCGGCTGGTGGAGGAAACGCTGCGCATTTCCAGCCCGTCCGCCAACATGTTTCGTCGCACCACACGCGAGGTCGAGCTGCATGGTGTCACCATTCCTGCCAACTCCGTTTGTTTTGCCCGCTTTGGCTCGGCCAACCAGGACGATGCGATGTTTGCAGATGCGCTGCGCTTTGATCTGATGCGCGATAACCTCAAGGAACACGTTGCCTTTGGTAAAGGAATACACCATTGCCTCGGGGCTGCGCTGGCCCGACGGGAAATGAACATCGGCTTTCGGGTGATCTTCGAGCGCCTAAAGAACTTCAGACTTGCGCCCGACGCGGTGGCGCCAGAATTTGCACCCAATGCGCTATTACATGGCCTGACGGGTCTGCAACTGGCTTTCGATCTGCGCTGAGGCGTACGGGAAGTCAGAAAAAAAAGAAAACGCCAGACGGAGCTCAGGCGTACTGGGGAAAGCGGAAAGGAAAAAGGGAGAAACAGGAATGAAGATACTGATCGCCAATCGCGGTGAGATCGCAATTCGCATCGCGCGTGCTGCAGCAGAATTGGGCCTGGAAACGGTCGCCATCTACTCACAGGACGATGCACGTTCGCTGCATGTCACCAAGGCTGACCATGCTGTGGCGCTGCCAGGCTCGGGCGCCCGCGCCTACCTCGACGCATCGGCAGTGATCGCTGCGGCAACTGCCAGCGGTTGTACTGCCATCCACCCCGGTTACGGTTTCCTGAGCGAAAACGGCGCATTCGCTTCAGCCTGTGCGCAAGCCGGGCTCGTCTTCATCGGGCCTGCCCCTGAACATCTCGATCTCTTTGGCGACAAAGGCGCGGCACGAGACCACGCTGTGACGAATGGCGTACCGGTGGTAAGCGGCCTGTCCAATGCAGTCACCGAAGCCGACACACTAGGCTTCTTTCGCTCGCTGCCTGCCGGTACGAAGATGATCATCAAGGCATTGGCGGGCGGTGGCGGACGTGGCATGCGCGTCGTCACCGACGAATCGGAGTTGTCAGATTCGTTTGCCCGGGCCGGGTCCGAAGCTAAAGCGTCGTTCGGCAATGCAGCGTTGTACGTCGAACAGTTTGTTGATGATGCTCGCCATATCGAGGTACAGATCGCTGCGGATACATCCGGTGTCGTTATGCACTTTGGCACCCGCGATTGCACCGTGCAGCGCCGCCATCAGAAGATCATCGAGATCGCGCCGGCGCCATTTCTTCCAGCAGCAATCCAGAAGGCGATGCAGGACGCCGCAATACGGCTCTCGAAAACTGCCAGGTATCGAAGCCTCGGCACCTTTGAATTCCTGTTCGAGCCATCACGCAACGCCTGGTACTTCATCGAAGCCAACGCGCGACTGCAGGTAGAGCACACCGTCACTGAAACGGTGCTGGGTATGGATCTGGTGCAGTTGCAGATCGGCATGGCTGAAGGAAAGTCCCTGGCTCAGCTCGGCTTCTCCCCGGATCAGTCGCGCGAGCCACAGGGCTACGCTATCCAGGCGCGTGTGAACATGGAGACCATGCAAGCCGATGGCAGTACGCGCCCCAGCGGCGGCACACTGACCGCATTCGACGCACCAACGGGTCCCGGCATCCGAACCGATTCCTTCGGTTACACCGGCTACCAGACCAATCCGAACTTCGACTCCCTGCTCGCCAAGGTCATCGTGCACAGTCGCAGCAGCGATTTCGCGGCGGCATTGCGCGCCTGCGATCGTGCTCTGGCAGACTTTCGCATCGAAGGGCTGCCCACCAATATCGGCTTCCTGCGCAGCGTCCTGCAGCACGACCGCATGAAGAAGCTCGCGATACACACGCGCTTCATTGACGAGTGCATCAGCGAGTTGCTGTCTACTGCCAACGCTGAGCAACGCTTTTTTGCACACGATTCACAGGCCACATCACAACGCGCCGGTGCAAAGGTCGATGCAGCAGACCCCCTGGCGGTGCTCAGCTACGGCAAATCGGATTCACAAGTGCCTTTGCGGGGTGCGCCAACGGCGCGAGCCAATGCCTCCACCGGACCAGAAGGTACCACGCCACTGCTTTCACCCATGCAAGGCACTATCGTCAGCATTGATATCACCTCTGGTGACAACGTACGACCTAACCAGGTCCTCATCATCATGGAAGCCATGAAGATGGAGCATGAGGTGCGGTCCACTGTCGGCGGCACGGTCCGCAGTCTCACGGTGGGCGTCGGCGATACCGTGTTCGCGGACCACGCACTGGCCTTTATTGAGGAACGCTCTGAACTTTCCGAAGCCATCGCTGAACAGGTTGAAGAGGATCTCGACATCGTGCGCAAGGATGTCGCCGAGGTGATTGCCCGTCATGACATCACCCTCGACGCGGCACGACCGGACGCAGTCGCCAAAAGGCGCAAGACAGGTCAGCGCACGGCGCGCGAAAATATCGATCAGTTGTGTGATCCAGGCTCCTTCACCGAGCACGGTCAACTGGTGCTGACTCCCGGTACCGGACTGCCGATGGAACAGGTGATCCGAAAATTTCCTACCGATGGCATGATCACCGGGGTAGGTACTGTCAACGGCAAGGAGTTTGGCGAGGCCAAAGGTCGCGCCGTGGTGATGGCGTACGACTACACCGTTCTCGCGGGCACGCAGGGTGCCGTGAACCATCCAAAGACCGATCGCATGCTGGAACTTGCTGAAAAGTGGGAAATTCCCATGATCCTGTTTGCCGAGGGTGGTGGTGGCCGTGCCGGAACCGGCGGCAAGCGCGAAGGTGGCAGGTCCACGACCGGCGCAGGACAAGGTCGTGATGAAGGTGCCTACCGGCCGCTCGATACGCCTACATTCGCCAGTATGGGGCGCCTGAGTGGTCTGGTCCCCATGATTGGCATAACGTCCCGCTTCTGCTTCGCAGGCAACGCCTCATTGCTCGGCTGTTGTGATGTCATCATCGCCACCCGAGATTCCAATATCGGTATGGGTGGCCCTGCATTGATCGAAGGTGGAGGCCTTGGTGTCTTCAGGCCGGAAGAGATCGGGCCGATCGATGTGCAGATCAAGAGCGGTGTTGTCGACGTCGCCGTCGAAGACGAAGTGGAAGCAGTCGAAGTCGCGCGTAAGTATCTCTCGTACTTCCAGGGTTCCGTATCGAAGTGGACCTGTCCTGATCAGCGAAGGCTGCGCAACATCGTTCCGGAAAATCGCCTGCGCGTGTACGACATCCGCGAAGTCATTCGTACCATGGCGGATGAAGGCAGCGTGCTCGAATTGCGCGAAGGTTTTGGACTGGGCATCGTCACGTCGTTCATCCGTATCGAAGGACGCCCCGTTGGCCTGCTGGCCAACAATCCAGCGTTCCTTTCCGGAGCAATCGACAGCGAGGGCTCAGACAAGGCGGCCCGCTTCATGCAGTTATGCGATGCGTTTGATATCCCGATGCTCGTGCTCTGTGACACACCCGGCATGATGGTCGGTCCGGAAATCGAGATGACTGGCCTCGTTCGTCATTGCAGTCGACTGTTCGTGACCGGCGCCAACCTGACCGTGCCCCTCTTCACCATTGTTGTACGCAAGGCCTACGGCCTCGGCGCGCAGGCGATGGCGGGTGGCAGCATGAAAGAACCGTTCTTTACGGTGGCGTGGCCCACTGCAGAGTTTGGTGGCATGGGCCTGGAAGGTCAGGTGAAACTTGGTTTCCGCAATGAACTGGAAGGTATCAGTGATCCCACTGCGCGCAAACATCGCTACGATCAACTCGTGGAAGGGGCGTATCAGCGTGGCAAGGCCATCAACTACGGCGTCGCTTTTGGCGTGGACGACGTGATCGATCCTGCGGACTCGCGCCGGTGGGTCGCGCGAGCGCTCAGTTCGACGATGCCGTTGCCCACAAGACATGGCAAGAAGCGAAGGAACGTCGACACCTGGTGAAGCTTATCGGGCTCAGGAGAGCCCTCCTACAAATCGCGAAAGGGTTTGCCAATGCCCTGTGGGAGCGATCTCCTGATCGCGAACGAATTCGTTGGAGAATGGGAATCGGGCTCAGGAGAGCCCTCCTACAGGTCGCCAAAGCCCAAATCGCGAAATTGACGATCTGGCAAACCCCGATTCAGACGATCCTGCCGGGCCTCGCACTGGTGTACCCGTCCACGGTGTACACCAGTTCGCCATTTACGTACACACTGTCATAACCGGTAGATCGACGAACGTAACGACGGGCTTCTCCCGGGAAATCGTCAACAAATTCTTCATTGCCAACACTTACCGTCGCCGCGTTGAACAACACGATGTCCGCAGCCTTGCCGGTTTCCAGTGTGCCACGATCGGAGAATCCCCAATCTTTCGCCACTTCACCGGTCATGCGATGGATGGCGCGTTCGAGCGTCATGCGACCGGTCTCTCGAACATAGTGTTGAAGCAGATGCGTGGTATCACCCGTACCGCAAAACTGGGTGATATGCGCGCCGGCGTCTGATGCGCCAAAGTGACACATCGGATGATCGATCAGCGCAGCTACCGCAGTTTTGTCTGCATTGATAACGTTTTTCAGCTGGAATTCAGTTTCCAGATCATCGGCAAGTGACAGATCCAGAATCACTTCGCCGAGCTCCTTGCCTTCCGACTGCGCGATCTCCATGAGACTGCGCCCCCGATAGCGTTCGTTGGCGCGCGTTTCGCCAACCACGAGGAACGGTAGCGCCCCGCTCATGCCAGCCGCGTTCTTCATCTCCTTGACCAGCTGATCGCGCTTCGCCGGATCGCCGAACTGCGCCTTACGCGCACTGGCAGGCAAGTCCATGATCGCCTTCCAGCTGGGTAGTGCGAACAGCAGCATGCTGGTTTCCGATAGCCGCATGTTGAGATCGAAACAACGCGGCATCACCTGACCATACACCCGCGCACCGCGAGCATGCTGGGCTTCCAGCTCAGCGATGATTTCTGACGCATTAGGTGAGCTTGGTGAGCTGAGCACCGGCTGCAGACTGCAGGGAATTCCGGCGGCGAGACTGATGTCGCCCAACTCACGAATGTTGTCCAGTTCGCGTTGCAGATCAATGAAGAAGGGCACGATCTGCCAGATACCACGGCCGCTCTTTGCCATAGCCTTGGCCAGCGCAATCTTTTCCTTCAGATCTGCATACTGGCTCGGCACCGGGCGCATGGTTTCGTCCATGTCCACATAGGAGGATGAAATACCCAGCGCTCCAGCCGCCATCGCCTCTTCGACGATGGCGCACATCGCCGCAATTTCGTCATCGTTTGCGGCACGCTCCTGACTCGCTGCGCCCATGACATACAGACGAATCGCGGAGTGACCGATCAACGCGCCGACATTGATACCGATTTTTGGACGAATGAAATCCATGTATTCCGGAAACGTATTCCAGCTGAACGGAACGGCTTCGTCGAATGTGCGTTTTTTGATGTCTTCAATGACGCCGAACATGCTGACGAGCTTGTCAGCCGCTGCACGATTACGGATCGGTGCCAATGATAGCGAACAGTTGCCAATCACCACGGTCGTGATGCCATGTTCGATGGACGGCGTCGCAAAACCATCCCAGCACAACTGCGGATCGAAATGGGTATGAATATCGATAAAGCCAGGTGCAACGACCATGCCCTTCGCGTTGATTTCGCGAACGGCTGATCCCTGCAGGTTGCCGATGGCAACAATCTTTCCGCCACTGACAGCCACATCCACGTTTTGCGCCGGTGAGCCGGTGCCATCGATGACCGATCCGCCTCGAATCAAGAGGTCCCATAACGCCATCAAACTACTCCAGGTGTCTATGTTGCCAATGCAGAGTTGCCAATGCAGAACAGCGGCGATACTGAGGACTAATACCCTTCCAGCTCGCCATAACGATTGCGGTGAAAGTTCACGTCACCAAAGGTCTGCTCAGCAACCGCCTGACGCTTGATGAAAAACCCGATATCAAATTCGTCGGTCATGCCGATACCGCCATGCATCTGGATGCCCTCGCGCGCAACCAGATGGTAGGTTTCACCGACCTTGGTCTTGGCGAGGCTCGCAAGCTTCGCAATATCAGCCGCGCTGCGCCCCTCATCCAGCGCCGTCAGTGCTTCCAGCACGCAGCTCTTGGACAGTTCCACTTCGCAGAACATGTTGGCCGCCCGATGTTTCAGCGCCTGAAATGTGCCGATCTTGACGCCGAACTGTTCGCGTTCCTTCAGATAGGCAACCGTGCGATCAAAACACTCCTGGATAGAACCGAACATCTCCGCAGTCATGCCGATGCGCGCAACGTCAAGCGCCGGATCGAGAACGTCGGCTCCCTTGTCAACGCCGCCAATGACGGCATCCGCACCAACCATGACGTTGTCGAGTGTCACCTTTGCTGCGTTGCGTGAGTCCACCAAGTGAATGCGTTCAACCTTTACCCCAGCAGCGTTGCGATCAACCAGAAACAGCGTGATCCCGTTCCGGCTGTTCGACTCTCCCGAGGTACGCGCTGCAACGATGAGCGAATCTGCCACATGACCATCAAGGACAAAACTCTTGGCTCCGCTCAAGGTATAGCCGGTTGCATTCTTCGCGGCCTTCGTTCCAATCTGATAAGGCGCATGGCGATGCGATTCTTCAAGGGCGAGGGCAAGCAGGAGTTCACCCGAAGCAACCTTGGGCAGCAGTGCTGCTTTCTGTGCCGGTGAGCCGCCAATGTTGATGACCGTTCCACCCACCCACACCGTCGAATAGAGCGGGCTGGCCAGCAGGGTGCGTCCAGTTTCTTCAGTGACTACACCTAGCCCCTTGTAGCCAAACGCCAGCCCACCGTGCTCTTCGGCCCATGGAATGCCAGCCCAACCGAGATCGACCATGGCTTTCCACGTCGCCCGATCGAATCCATCAGGATTTTTTTCGTCCCGGATCTTGCGGAACTGACTAATAGGCGCCTGGTTGGTACAGAAATCCTTGGCGCTGTCTTTGAGCATGTTCTGCTCTTCGTTCAGGATCATGGGCATCCTGGTATCCCCCGTTTTGGTGGCTGACTGGTAAGGCGGCGATCAAATCAGACTCATTCGGCGTTGTCTACGCTAGGAGCCTGTCGGACTTGAGCGATCGTCGCGAGCCGAGTGGGAGAGCGAGGACAGTTTTTCACGATTTTGAGGCGCGTAGTGGAACTACGCGCCGAAAAAGCGGGGAAAAATGGACCGATCTCCCAACGGCGCAGTAGATCAGTCTCAAGTCCGACAGGCTCCTAGGATCCTGATTCCACCTCACCGCGAGCCCCGACTTACAGCTCGCTTACACTCGATACATGCCACTGGCATCCCTTACTGATGCGAACCGATACGATCCTTGGTGAGATTCATCACGAAGTTTGAAGTGAAATTGTGAAGCAGATCATTGTCCTCCTGATCGTTACCGTGGCGCTTCCCGCCGTGGCAGCCGCGGGCGACCCAAATGCTGCCTCCTCAGCGTCCGGTTTTGATTGGACCGATCTGATGTCCTTCTTCCTCGCTGCAATGGGCATAGGCGGATTGCTGATCATCAGACGCCAGGTCACTCATCTCTGAGAACCCTATGAACAAGTCGTTCCTGCGACTTGTTCAGTTCGGAGGGCGTAAGCGCTCCTGGCATTTTCCCGGCGTTTCACCCTGATACCATCGCGGCCTGCGTACTGAGCATTCTGCTTGGGCAGTGTCTTGGCTCTGGCACGTTATCTCCTGCAGAGGCCTGAACGGGTCCACAATCGGACCGTGCTTGATCTCGGCTCTGGCCTCGGTATCGTCGCAGACCTTTCGCGCAGCCGTAAAACTCTACCTGCAGCGCATGCGGGTCAGGACGCCACGCGAAACAGCAGCCCCGCCGTTGATCGATAACGGGCTTTCATGATGGTTACCTCCGTGCGGGTCTTCACATCTCGGTGCCACGCCAGTGCGCGACGCTGGTCAGGAAAATCAAAGACCAGCATCAGGCTCCAGTCTTGTCCGCCTTCCAGTTTCGCGATTTCCAGTTGTCTGGCCTGACTGCCGCCGTGGGATCGAACGGTAGCCAGAAACGATTCAACCGGGTCCAAAGTCTGCTCACCTCGACGTGCCAGTAACCAGACCACTCTCGCCATGCCACCATCTGCTGCAATCACTTTCGCTGTCGCGGGCTGTGCTGCCATCACGAGACGGCCGGAGCCCGCTCGCACCATGGCTTGAAATCGTGGGTTGGTCCGCAAGCGAAAATAGTCCGCGCCGGCAGTCAGAGAGTAGATCGTCAATCGCTGCCACTCATCCACGCTCAGTTCGCCATCCAGCAACTCGACGAGCTGTCCCTGGTACTGGACCTTGCCACTTTCCTCGCGCACCAGTTGAGCGAGCGATTCGACATCCTTGGCAGCGAGCGGCCCGGCTGACGGTCCGCGATGGGAAAAATCAAGAAACAGTACCGTCTCCTCGCGCAACTCCTTGCTGATCAGCAAATTGATTTGCGGTCCGAGCCACCAGGCCGTACCTGCACCGGCCGCCAGCAGAGCAACAACAAAAACAAGGAATATCACGAGGTGGCGGTTCATGGCGCGATCATAGCCCAACACGTGCAGCAGGTAGGTCTTTTCGATACAGTCGGTCCATCCATAATTCGATCCACGGGAGCCTATGCATGTATCAGGAAATCACCTACGAAGTACGCGATCCGGTAGCCATCATCACCATGAATCGACCGGCTGCCCTGAACGCGTTCACCAATCGCATGCTGGCGGAGATCAAGCACGCCCTGGCTGCCGCTGAACAGGATGCAGCCGTGGTCGGTATTGTCCTGACCGGTGCCGGCCGTGGCTTTTGCGCGGGCATGGACATGAACGCCCTCAACTCGATGTCGGCCGGACCGGGTAAGCGCGAAGACCTCTCCATGTTCGAAGCCAATCCCGGGGACACGAGCCTTGGCGACAACTTCAAGGTCTCGTTCACCTACATCATGTCCATCAAGAAGCCGTTGATCGCGGCGGTCAACGGCGCCTGTGCCGGTCTTGGCTTTGTCATTGCCTGCCTCGCCGACATGCGCTTTGTCGAAAAACAGGCCAGGTTCACCACGGCGTTTTCACAGCGCGGACTGATCGCGGAGCACGGCGCCAGCTGGATACTGCCTCGCCTCCTGGGATCAGGGAAGGCGCTCGATATTCTGTGGAGCGGGCGAAAATTCGATGGTGTCGAGGCAGAGCGACTGGGTCTAGCCGAACGGCTGGTTGAAACCGGGACTGCCTGCGAGACTGCAGTCCAATACATCACCGAACTTGCAAAGGTTGCCTCACCCACTTCATTGCGGGTGATGAAAGCCCAGGTCTATCGCCACCTCAACATGCAACTGGGTGAATCTGTCAGCGAGTCCAACGAATGGATGGCCACGTCCCTCAAGCGGGAAGACTTCAAGGAAGGCGTTCGTTCATTCATGGAAAAACGCGCGCCGAACTTCCGCCGCATCAGCAACGACTGAGCTCTTCGTGACGGAAATGAGCGAGCACTTCGCGAATGAAATGAGCGAGCTCTTCGCGAATGAAATGAGCGAGCACTCCGTAACGGTGCGCGGTGTGCGTCTGCGGATACTGGATTCCGGTGAGCCGGAGCACCCAGACAACGCGCCAGCACTTCTGTTTTTACACGGCCTGCGTGATGTCGCCTGGTCACTGATGCCGATCGCGCGTCCCTTCGCTGATCGCTATCGGATCATACTGCCCGATCTGCGTGGTCATGGCGGCAGCGACAATCCCGGCGCCTATTCGATGGAGCACTTTCTCATCGACCTGCATAGGGTGATCACGGATCACGTCCGCAGACCGGTCTGGATTATTGGCCACAGCCTGGGTGGCCAGATTGCTTCGCGTTATGCCGCCGTATTTCCTGAACAGGTGCTGGGCATGGTGCTGATCGAGGGGCTCGGACCCCCGTCATTTCCTGCCTCGGACGATCCATCGGGCTGGATCCGCGGGTATCGCGAACGGATGCTGGCCCGATACGGTGAGTCGGCGACTGGACGAGACCTGCGAACCGTTGAGAACGCCGCCAGTCGACTGCTCGCCAACAATCCCCGTCTGCGGCCAGAAACGGCGCGGGAGCTTGCTGCGCATGCCACCCATCGCGATGGACAAGACCGACTTCAATGGTCGTTCGATTCCCATGCCGCGGCCGTGTTTGTGAATCCCGGGGTTGGTGAAGGTGAGCGCTTCTGGTCGCACGTTCAGTGTCCGATCCTGGTGATCAGTGGCGATCTTGCCCATGAGTACTGGCGCACCCAGTTTGGCAACCTGCCCGGTTTTGATGGGCGTTACGCGCCGGGAGAAATGACAGCGCGTGCCCAGCTCTTCCCACACGGCGAACATTGCGCGTTCCACCATTCGGGGCATATGGTGCATTACGACGAACCGGATCGACTGATCGATGTGATCAGCGAATTCCTCGCGCGACAGACCTGACACAAGAAAAAACCACGGGGGCGAGACATGAGCGAGATCCTGGCTACTGATCTGACTTCATTCGACGGCGAAGCCATCGTCAACGACCTCAATCGGTTGTTAAGGCTGCGCACCACACCCATCGGCATGAAACTCTTTCGTACCAAGGCGGAAATGGAGGCGATACCGAAAATCCGGCGGCCTTCCTCAGTCCACACCACCGATCAGATCGTCGGCCAAGCGTCGCGCAATGGCTGGACAGTAGGTATTACTGCTGAAGATCTGGTCGGTGCGCAGTGCAGCACCGTCATTGGTCTGCATCCACGCAGCGAAAAGTGGTTGTCGGGAGATCGGATGACCGGCGTCTGGTACAAAACACCCGAAGATGCCGGTGCACATCAGGCTGCCATGGACTGCGTGCCTTTCGGGCAGTACGAGGCCATGGCCGCGAGCCCGCTGGCCAGTGGTCGACTCAATCCGCCGGATATCTGCCTGATCTACGCAACCCCTGCGCAGATGATTCTCTTCATCAACGGTTTGCAGTGGACTGGTTACCGGAAACTCGACTGGGGCTGCGTCGGTGAATCGGCTTGTGCCGACAGTTGGGGGCGAGCCCTGGCAACGGGCGAGCCAAGCCTTTCCATTCCCTGTTTTGCCGAACGGCGCTACGGCGGCGTCCAGGACGACGAGTTGCTGATGGCGATTCCGCCGGCCTTCCTCCCGAAGATCATCGTTGGCCTGGAATCGCTCAGCCGCAACGGGCTGCGTTATCCCATTCCTCCCTACGGCGTGAACAACGATGTGCGAGCTGGCATGGGTGTGAGCTACTCGGACAAGGCGAGAACCTGATGGAGCTCTATGCGGCCATGAGCACGCAGCGAGCGGTTCGCAAGTTGCGACCTGATCCAATCCCTGACGACGTCCTGAAGCGCGTGCTGACCGCCGCTACCTGGGCACCCACCGGAGGCAATCATCAGGGTTGGCGGATCATTGTCGTTAGAAGCCCAGATACCAAGCAGAAACTGGAAGATCTATACCGTCCGCATTGGGATGCTTATGCACCAAACTACGAACGGCACATGGAGGCCATGCCTGTCGCTGAAAAGGAAAAGTCCGCGCGAGCGCTGGTTGCAGCGACCTATCTGTCACAACACCTGCATGAAGCGCCCGTGATCGCCGTGTTCTGTTTCAATCCTGGCCGGATGACGATCACCGACGCAGAACTGGATCGGCCGAGTGTTGTCGGTGGCGGTTCCGTGTACCCGGCGGTGCAGAATCTGCTGCTCGCCTGCCGCAATGAAGGTCTGGGTTGCGTTCTGACTACGTTGTTGTGCATGGAGGAGGCGCACGTGAGACCTCTGCTCGGCATTCCCGACGGCTGGTACACCTGCGCATTCGTGCCCATCGGCTATCCAGTCGGCGCGGGTCACGGATCCATCAGTCGAAAGGGTGTTGACGACATGGTTTTTACCGAACGTTTTGGCGACCGGATCGATCTGTGACCAAACCAGGACAGTCTGATTGATCAGACTTTCCTGAACTGAGATCAGGCCTGCAGTGGAATTGCGCTGGCGTCCGCCAGCTTGTCAAACCGCGTCAGCAGTGATGCGCCATCAGAGTGTTCGAGTATCTGTGCCTTGAGTGGCATGTAGGCTGTCTGGGCGGTTATCCTGGGTTGTTCCTGCACGGCCCAGCCAATGAGCCCCTGCCAGAAGCGATCGATCAATGTCGCCGCCGTTATCGTCTTGCCATCGACCGTTCGCAGATGCAGCTGTCGCAATTCCCCTAAGTAAAGTCGCAGACTCCAGACATGAATTTCTTCATCGGTACGAATGCGCTCGATGATCTGCGCCGCTTCCTCTGCCGCAGCCCGCCGATCAACGAAGAGATCCGGCGTGCGCAGTATCGCCTGGGTGCTTGCAAAACCGATTTCGGCACGAAACTCGATCAACAGGAGATTCATGAGGAAGCTCAGCATGCCTTCGAAAGGCTGTGCAATCTCCGGCATCCCGCGCTTGCCGGATTCCGGTCGGGAGATGCTCTCAGGAGGTTCGACATCGGCGTGGGTGCCTGGTGTTATCACGAGATCACGCGCAACAAACCACATCACGTCATGTCCACCGATGCCCCGATCGAGTTCGCCACCCTCGTCGATTCCGTGGGCATATAGGAGCCCTTTGTTCAGGTGACCGATCGCCATCTTGGAGATGTCTTCGACGACAACCTGTTGCAGGTCGGGAAACTGCATCTGCGCAAGAGCGCGGCCGCGTCCTTCGATCTTGCCGGTGATGGTCAAGCCATTCCAGAAGGGTCGAGTCACGCCATTTCTGATCAACAAGCGCTGCTGATCAGCATTTGGCATACGCGGGCCGGTCAGCAGGCTGCTGTCGGCCGCAAACACCTGACCGCCGTTTGCCTCGAGCGCTTGCTGCCAGTTTTTCAGGGCCTCGACGCGGGTGCGAGAGCGCGGCGGAACATAATTGCCAGCGGCATCGAAACCCCCATGCAAGCGCTTGCCGTTTATGACGTGAGTCGACACAAAGTCGTGGTCGTTATTCAGCTCCTCGCGGGAGTAATCAAGTTTCATAGGTATGAGACTACCTTTAATTCATCGGCCGCTCGAAGAAGCCCCGATGTCAGGATCAGCGCTGCCAGCCTGGCCGAACTTTCAAGCGTTACCAAGCAACCATGCCACGTACGCGATATAGCTGGCTATCAGAGCCATACCACTGCCACGACCCATTCGCTTCATGACAAACACCATAACCGTGAGCAACACGGCAGAGACCAGCATGACAAACATGTCCGTCCAGCCTATACCACCTAACTGCAGCGGCTCGATGGCTGCAGTGATGCCCAGAATAAACAGAATGTTGAACGTGTTGCTGCCGACGACGTTACCGATCGCGATGTCACCCTCGCCACGAAGCGCAGCCACTACACTGGTCATCAACTCAGGCAGGCTGGTGCCTACAGCCACGATCGTCAGGCCGATGACAGCCTCGCTGACCCCGGCGACCCTGGCAATTTCGATCGCAGATTCGATCAGCAGATAAGCGCCTAACACCAGCAGGGAGAGACCTGCGGTAATGAGCAGTACAAAATAGCCCATACCCTTGTCTGGAGACGGTGACAGGAACTGGACGACTTCACTATCTGGCGCCGGCTCCGCTCGCCCTTCGCGAATACACACGACAACATACGCCACCACTCCCGCCAGCAGCAGCAGGCCATCGACGAGACCGAGCCTGCCATCGATCATCATGACCATGCAGAGCAGCGTTGCTCCGACCATGAAAGGGGCATGGGTTTTGGCAACCGACGGGGCCCAGGTAATGCTGCGGATAAACACGGCCAGACCGAGAATGAGCGCGATGTTTGCGATATTCGAGCCAACGATGTTGCCGAGTGAAATGTCATTCTTGCCGATAATTGCGGCATGCAGAGAAACCACCAGTTCGGGGGTACTGGTGCCCATGGCGACCACGGTCGCGCCGATGACGATCGGTGGTACGCCCAGATTTCGAGCCAGCAGTCCGGCTCCCTTGACCAGCCACTCAGCGCCAAAATAGAGCAGCACCAGACCAATCGCCAACAACAATAGATCTAACAGCAATTCAACAACTCCGACAATTCCAGTTTTTTTGTACAATCAACGCAGTGGCGAATCCAGCAGATCACGCGCAATGATGTGGCGTTGAACTTCGCTCGGGCCTTCGCCGATACGCCGAATGCGCATTTCGCGATACCAGCGCTCGAATGGAAAATCCTTGGTCACTCCATAGCCTCCAAAGATCTGCATGCTTCGATCAACGACCCGGCTGGCCGCTTCGGTCGCGACCAGCTTGGCCATCGCCGCTTCAGTACGAAAGCTGTCACCACGATCAGCGCGCGCTGCAGCCTCGAGGGTCAACCAGCGCGCCTGACGAATATCCAGTTCATTGTCCACCAGCATCCACTGGATGGCCTGTCTCGAAGACAACGGGGCACCAAACGTCTCTCGTTGAGGCGCGTACTCAAGCGCCATCGCATGCGCCTTGACGGCAACGCCAATACAACCTGCCGCATAGGGAATCCGTTGGCGTGTCAGACGCGAGTTGGCAATGGCAAATCCGCCATTGACCTTGCCGAGAATATTCTCGTGCGGTACTCGCATATCTTCAAACGTGAGTTCCGTTGCATAGTGCGCGCTGCGCAACGTGTGCACGACGCGCCGTACCCGAAAGCCTGGGGTATCCGTATCGACGATGAAACACGTCACGCCATTGCGACCACTCTCGGGCTCGGTTCTCGCAAACACCAGACCAAACTGGGCCTTGTCTGCACCACTGATGAAAATCTTGCTGCCATTGATGACCCAGTGATCGCCGTCGCGGACTGCACGGGTACGAATCGCTCGCGCCGGATCGCTGCCACCCGAGGGTTCCGTCAACCCGAAAAAACCACGCTTCTCACCCCGTAACACCGGGTGCAGATACTTTTCCTTCTGCTGCTCACTCGCTTCGAACAACTGGGCCAGCCCCGCTCCGCCGAATACGCCATAACACGGCGCATAGAGGCCGGCCCGATGCTGACTCATTTCGATGGCGAGCAGTGTCCGGGTCACCAGGTCGATATCCGGTCCACCGTAAGCCACCGGAATATCAAGGCCATACAGACCCATCGCCTTGGTGCGCTCGATGAGGCGATCCTTGTCCGCAGGTTCCAGTTCATCGGCATCCGGATCCAGATTCAGCTCAAGCGGAATGATCTCCTCGTGCACAAACCTGCGCACAAGGTCAACCAGCTGTTGTTGCTCAGAACTGAGTGAGAGATCCACGGCGAAGATCACATACGCGGGGGAACACGGTGGGGTAATACGGTGGGTAATACGGTGGGTAATACGGTGGGGTCACGAATATGGCTTGTTACAAAAGGTAGCAGAGACTGTAATCGGCCATCCGCTCCAGTTGCAAGCGACCATTACCCCAAAACAAGTACTTTACGACCTGCAGATTTGATCTGTAGCCTCGCTGCCGCCAACAATCCGTGGGCGACCTCATACCCTGTGGGAGATGTGATCTCCTGATCGCGATCTTCGAAGACGAACCAACCGTTGAGTATCAGTCGATACGATTCAGAAGATCAGCATCCTGCAGCAATCCTGCCGCCTTCTCCAGGGTCGCTCTGGGCATGCCCGACAACGCCTCCAGATCATCGAGGGTGAATTTGCCGTCCGCGTAGGCCAGCATCCACAGTAGCGCCAGCTGGAGTGATTTGCTTTCGTTGTTGCCGCCGATGGCATCGTAGAGACCACGCCGTCCAAGCTGTGGCTCGCACTCCGGGCTCGTACTCAGGTAACGGGGCGATGTCAGTACACTGGTGAAGGCGTTACGACAGGCATCCAGAGTGTCACCCAGCGCATCCGGTGTAATGAGATCAAGATTATCTGCCGAGGAGTGGTACGCATCGTACTCACCATAAGGTGTGCGCATGAGGCAACCCATGGCGATGTCGATGCCTGGTGAACAAAACTGGCGTTCATCATAACCATAGGGCAGATACGGCCTTACGCTGCCATGTCGCTTGCCCACCACTCGCGCAAACGCCCGATCAAGCAGCCCGTCACCACGTTTACTCTGCTTGAAAGTCAGGCTCCCGGGATCACCGACCCCGCTCAAGACCACACCGCCTGCGATTGCCGCGATGCGTGCTGTATTCACTGCGAGCCAGGTGATGGCCCCGATGGTGCCTGGAATAAAGATGAAACGAACGCCGTATCGCGGCTTGTGTGGCAGCGCTGCGATGGACTGTGCCAATGCGATCGCTACCGCGATGCCGGACAGATTGTCATTGGCCAGCGAGGGATGACACACATGCGTCGATACCAGCAGTTCTTCATCGCGCTCACCAGGGATGAAGTACTCACCGTACGTCAGCGATCCTTCGGTCAATGTGGAGTCGATATGGACGCGATACTGACCATCAACGAGTACTTCGCGCTGGTGATGGCTCAGACAAAATCCCCAGCGTTCGTCGTAATAACTGGTTCGGTACGGAATGCGATCAGGGAATTCGGGCAGCGAATGCAGATGCTTCTGCAGTTCCTGCAGATCAACCACTTTGTCGACTGGCGTTGAATAACTCATCACGTGCAGGTTGCTGTTCGCGAAGTCGACGAGTCGTCGGCCAGTCGAGTCTGCAATCCACGCACTGCGGATGTTCCATTCGCGCGGTACCTGCCAGTCGAACGCAGGGGTGCCGGTTGGCACTTCATGAATGGTCAAGCCCAGATGTTCTTGCAGGATACACAATGTGTCGCGCACGCCCGCACCGGTAATGCTGCGACAGATCGGAAACAGTCTCTCGCACAACGCGTACATCGCGGCGCCGGTTCGAAGGGGTATAAGCACGCTTGATTCCTGCTGTTGCTGTCCGACGCTACCAGACCTTCCATGGCGCATCGCCGTCGGTCCACATCTTGTCGAGAACGATCTTGTCACGCAGCGTATCCATGGCCATCCAGAAACCATCATGCTTGCGCGCCATCATCTGGCCATCCTGGGCAATCCCTTCCATGGGCGCTGCTTCCCACATGACAGCATCGTCCTTGATGTAATCCACCGCTCGACGATCGATCACGAAGTAGCCGCCATTGATGTAAGCCGCATCCTTTGGTTTTTCCTTGAAACTGCTGACCTTGTGTTCGCCATCTTCGAAATGGAGAACACCATAACGGGCTTCCGGTTTCACCGCCGTCATGGTCACCAGTTTGCCGTGTGACTTGTGGAAAGCGATGGACTGGGTGATGTCGATGTTGCCAACACCATCCCCGTACGTCAGGCAGAAAGGTTCGTCGTCGAGGTATTTCGAGGCGATTCTGACGCGACCACCGGTGCCACTGCCGGTGCCTGTTTCAACCAGCGTCACGCGCCAGGGTTCGATGCCGTTGGTATGCACTTCTGTTACGTCCTGGCGGAAATCAAAGGTCACATCGGCATGGCGATAACGATAGCTGTTGAACCATTCCTTGATGTAGTCACTCTTGTAGCCACAACAGATGATGAAATCGTTCAGACCATGGCTTGCGTAGATCTTCATGATGTGCCACAGGATGGGCATGCCACCAATCTCGACCATCGGCTTGGGTCGAACGGAACTTTCTTCGCTGATGCGCGAGCCAAAGCCGCCGGCAAGAATCATAACCTTCATATCGATGTCCTTTCCCTGCTGTCTGAAGCGTCCTTCCGGACCCGTGGATTATAGACGGGCAAACACTGGCCAATCTGCGTGGTCCAGCGCAATTCACAGCCGGATGACTGCATGTCATCGCTGTAATCAGCGACCTCGTTCGAAAAGTACTTTGCCTTCTGATGTGAGAACCCGTTCTACATTTCGCACCCCGCGCAGTGCATTCACCAGCAACAACTCATCGATTTCGGAGAATTCATCCTCATGCAGTGATCGTTCCTGCACGATGCCAAGCTCCAGCATCCAGGCGCGAAAGGTTCCCGGCAGCAGCCCATCCTCGATCGGAGGGGTGTACCGTTCGCCCCGCCAACGAAACACGATATTGGCTATCGTGCTTTCTGTAACTCGGCTGGTTGCATTGACCAACAAAACCTCGCTGCCCTTCCCGGCAGCATCGTATCTCGTGCGGTGTGTCGTCTTGTGAAACATCAACACATCCGTCGTTTCCACCCAACCTCGCACCAGGCGTAGGTCAGTGACCAGCGGCGGAGAAGGCGAAAGGACCTGACTCGTTACCGACACTTCACCAGACCTGCCCAAGGTCAGCCGGACACGCAGGGCCACTTCAGCCGTATCAACCAACTCGTCGAGTGTCTTCAACACGGCCCGTTCATCGAACAGGAACGCGAAGTAGTCGGCACTTGTCGACAGGCGATCCAGATGCTGGCGGAGCAGGAACCAGCCTGCTGCTGGTGTCCACAAGAGTGTTTCGAGTAGCGCAAACGCAGGCTCAGCCGCAGACCTCACCACATTCGTCTTGACCAGCAACTCGTCGAACTCTTCATCGGGACTTGAGTCCCAGACGATGCCACCGCCAGCGCCATAGGTGGCACGCGCTGACGCACGATTGGTCCAAGCCGTTCGAATGGCGATGCTGAACCGAGCGTGACGATCGGGTCCGATATAGCCGATGGCGCCGGTGTAGATTTCCCGGGGGGTCGATTCCAGCGTGCTGATGATCGACATGCTCGACGCCTTCGGAGCACCAGTTACCGAAGCACCTGGAAACAGTGCAAGGAATATCTCGGTGATCGAGGCATCCGTCATCGCCGATACGGTGCTGGTCATCTGCCACACGTTACGCAGTCGCTGAACAGCGAAAAGATCCGTAACCCGGACACTGCCCACCCTGGCGATTCGACCGAGGTCATTGCGCACCATGTCGGTGATCATCACGTTTTCAGCGCGATTCTTGTTCGATGTCGATAACCATCGTGCACGTTCACCATCGGCAGTGCTGGTGAGTGCCCGCGCCGCCGTGCCCTTCATCGGCTTGCAGACAATGGTGGTTGCGCGAAGATCGAAGAACAGTTCCGGGGATGCCGACACGATGGTGAACGTGTCGGTCTCAATCAATGCAGCATACGGCGCATCCGCTGCAACCTGCGCGAAGAGTGAAGCCGTATCCAGGTGATCCACAACCAGGCGCTCGGTGTGATTGACCTGATAACTGCGCCCATCGGCCAACGCATCTCGTATAGCGAGAAGCCGTTGGCGATAGTCTTCGATGTTGGTCGCCAGCAGCCAGTCGATGGGCTCTGATCCGGTTGTCTTTGAGGGCGCTGGAACGAGCTCGAAAGACTCGAATAAACCAAACCACACCAGCGGCAATGACCCGCACGGCAGCGTCCGCAAAGCAGCATCGAATCCTCTGGCTGCTTCGTAACACACGAATCCCGCCGCATGCAGACCCGTTGTTACGGCAGCTTCCACGTCTCGCATGGCGGCGATGACTTCGTCGGGTGTCGTCGCTTGTATGACACGACGCGGCGCTGCAAACAGTCGCCACTCACCATCATGGCGCAACACTACCCGGACCGGCATGGTGTTCAGGGATGCAGCCGACCGAGTGCGATTTTCGGATTGGCGGGTGGCAAGGCGCCATGATCGGCCACATGAATCATGAGCAATTCGCGATAACGGGTGTGGTAAGCGGACGTCGATTCAACCCTGAACTGTACCGCACTTGATAGTCGGTTGAATGCGTCGTCTACAGCACTGCGCAGCCCAAACAATGAGCGCGCATCAGCAACACCGATGTACACCACCTGGCCGTCGTTGTCCGCCAGTTGGAACACCCCCAACTGGCCAGAGAGCTGCAGCGCTTCTGCACGGGGTCGCCAGGGTTTTTCGAGTCGAATGGACATGCGTTGGATCGTTTGTCAGGACGCGCGTTTTTTCGGCATGATGGAAATCTCCATCGGCTTGAAGTGCTCCATGTCGACATCAATAAGGTATGGCCCCGTGGCCTGCATGCCTCGGTCGACCGCCTGACTGAATTCTTCGACACTCTTCACACGTTCACCGGGGACTCCCATGCTCCTCGCCATGGTGGTGAAATCCATCTTGCCGAGGTCGGTTTCATTGATGCGACCAAATCGGGTGTCCTGCAACCAGCGCAGCACCCCATACCCCTGGTCGTTGAACACACAAATCAGCAGCGGCACCTGGTATTGAGCGGCCGTGGCCATTTCTGTCGCGTGAAACATGAACCCACCATCACCGTGAATGACCACGGTGCGCTTGCCACTACCAATCGCTGCGCCGATGGCCAACGGCAGTCCGGGTCCGATGGCTCCGGAGGTTGGATTCATGGTGGAGCGCGGTTCATAAATCGGGAACTGCTGATTGCCCCAGTTATACGCCGAGATGGTCTGATCGCGCACGAACACGCCATCACGCGGCAGCGCCGCACGAAGTTTGTCCATCACGTGAGGCCAATCCTCTCCCAGACGCTTGCGCATGGCGCTGCGTACGCCTTCACGTGAGGTCCAGATCTGCTCATTGAATTGTGCATCGTTGCCTGACACCTCATCCAGGCGGGACAACAGCGCTTCGATGGCAAGTTTTGCATCGGCCTGCACACCAACATGAGCACGGTGGGTCCTTCCGATCATGGCCGGATCGATGTCAATCTGCAGGAGTTCTCCAGGCGGCGTCTGTTTGGCGAACTGACCATCGACCCCAACCGCAAACCGCGTGCCGATGGCGAGCGTGACCTCCGCGTCCCCAATGGCCTGATAGATGCCGGCGCTGTTGTAGTAGTTGCCTACACACAGCGGGTGATCCTCGGCAATCGAGCCCCGTCCATCGACACTGGTCAGCACTGGACAATCCAGTTTTTCCGCCAGTGCCTTGAGCGCTGCAGTGGCCCCTGCGGTTACCACCCCACCACCAGCGACGATCACACGACGGCTGGCTTTCTTCAGTTTGCCGGCCATGGCATCAAACGCTGCCGCATTGCCTGGGAATTGTGTACGCCCGGGCGTGATGAAGACCGGCTTCGACGTTTGCGCATACTGCACATCGATGGGGATCTCCAATGCACCCGGTGCCGGTCGACCCGTGAAGATATCGTCGACGACCTGATTGAAAGCGTCCGCCAGCCTGTCAACGTGACGTGGACTCTCAACACGTCGACAAACGGTTCTCAGCATCGGCAGCTGATTTTCCGCTTCGTGGACGTATCCAAGTGCCTTGCCATAAAACGCAGTCTCGGCCTGACCGGTAATGACCATCACACGCGACGAGGCATATTGGGCTTCGTACAAACCCGTCACCGTGTTCGTTGTGCCCGGACCGGTGGACGCGATCATCACACCCAGCTTGCCAGTTGCACGTGCATACCCATCCGCCGCGTGTGTACCACCCTGTTCATGCCGAACGTCGATGATTTTTGTCTTGCCGAGCCGATTGATCGCATCAAAGATCGGCATGTTATGGATGCTGACAATGCCAAAAACATGCTCCACGCCCAGCGTTGCCAACCCATCGGCTATGAGATCTGCTCCGGAGTAATTCATCATTGGTCCTCAGGCGGCCTGTTGCAGCTTGCTGGTATCAATACCGTAAAGCTGGGCCACATTGTCACAAAGAATCGCACGCGTCTGCTCAGGGGTGAGGTGCCTGGTCTGTTCAGCGAGCATGGCCTGTGACCACGGCCAGGTTGAATCACTGTGCGGAAAATCATTGGCCCACATCAGGCGCCGCCAGTTCATGTCGTTGGCGCACTTGAAGGCCACCCAGTCATCCTGGAACGTGGTGTAGATATGATCACTGAAGTACTCACTCGGCTGCCGCGACAGCTTGGTGCCTTTGCCAAGCCAGTTACGATGGCGGTTATACGCATGATCCATGCGATACAGATAATGCGGCACCCAGCCGGCATCGGCTTCGACGCAGCAAACGTTGAGTGCGGGGTAACGCTCGAACACACCGCCAAAAATCAGCGTGCCCATGATGTCCTGATTGCCACGAATGATGGACATGAAACTGTTGAGTCTCGGGCCACGCACACTGCCACCACCCCGCGTCGTGAGGATGTGGAAAGAAACAGGCAGGTTAAGTTCGATGGCCGCCTCCCACACCGGATTCCAGATTTCAGAGTCGAAATCCTCAACGCCCGGGTTGCCTGACATCATCACGCCACGCAGGCCCAGTTTTTTCATGGCATGCAGATCGGCCACTGTGGTCGCAGGATCGGTGGCTGCCGTCTGGCCACAACCCAGCAAACGGGCCGGCGAATGTGCACAGTATTCGGCGATCCAGCGGTTGTACGCGGCAAAACAGGCATCCTTGTAGGCAAAGTCCTTGTGATTGCAGAGCACCATGCCAACCGTCGGGTAGATGATCTCGGCTGCGACGCCATCCCGATCCTGATCCAGCAACCGTGCGGTCGAATCCCAGCCCCCACGATGCAGCTCCGCAAACGTGACGCCGGTTTCAGTGATTTCTTCCGGCAGCTTGCCGGCAGCGGCGACCAGGCCCATGGCAATGGGTCGATCCATGCCGTCAATGATGAAGAGGTCGCCTTTCGTCCCCGCATTCACCATGCGTGGCGCCTTGTCCTTCCACTTGCTGTCGATGAACGCAGAGTAGGTGTCTGGATGCTCGGTGATGTGTGAATCGGCCGAAATGACCGGAAAACCATAGCTCATGGTGTGCCCCTCTCTGTTCGTTTACCCCATCGTCCATCCCACTATCGGCACGTGTTGGCAGCCAGTCAAGGTAGACCCTCCCAACTGCCTCCCACCGGTCCTACCCACCCGTCTAGCCGCAGCGGGTCAGCCTGTGCCAAACTCCAGCGCACTGGGAGACTAACCGGGGACACCTATGAAATTCGGAATTTTCTACGAGCATCAACTGCCGCGTGACTGGGATGAGTTCAGCGAACACAAGCTGTTCAAGAATTCCCTGGACCAGATCGAACTCGCCGACCAACTGGGTTTCGACTACGCCTGGGAGGTGGAACATCATTTCATGGAGGAGTACTCGCATTCCTCCGCGCCTGAAGTGTTTCTGGCTGCCGCCAGTCAGCGCACCAAGAACATTCGCCTCGGTCACGGCATCATCCAGCTGACCACCAATCACCCGGCGCGTGTTGCGGAAAAAGTCGCCACACTGGATCTGGTTTCTGACGGCCGCGTCGATCTCGGTCTGGGCGAAGGTTCGTCGGTCACCGAGCTGCATCCGTTCAACCTGCGCTTTCGTGACAAGCGTGACGTTTGGGAAGACGCCGTCCGATGCACCTTGCCGATGTTCTACAACCACGGTTGGGAATACGAGGGGAAGTACTTCTCCTTCCCAAAACGCGCCGTAGTACCCAAGCCGCTGCAGAAACCGCACCCGCCGTTGTGGGTGGCTTGTTCACAACTCGACACCATCAAGTACACCGCGCATCGCGGCATGGGCGCGCTGTGCTTCAAATTTGTCGATCTGAATTCGGCACGCGCCTGGGTCAACGCGTACTACAACACTTACCTGAATCACCTGGAAAAACTCACGGATTACCAGACGAATCCCAACATCGCAGTCGTCGGCGGCTTCATGTGCGCGCAGACCGACGAAGAAGCGTGGCAAAAAGCCGATGGCTGGACCTTCTTCCAGTTCGCACTGCGACTGTACGGCCAGGAAGGACCGTTTGAGCCAGGCGAAGTGAACTTCTGGGAGCGTTATCAGGAGTGGCGAAAGACCCCGGCCGGCCAGTTCCGCTCGGGCTCTGAACTGATCGGCTCCCCAGAAACCATCCGTCAGCGCCTGCGCGAACTGCGCGATGCCAACGTTGATCAGGTGATCCTGCTCAATCAGGCCGGCAAGAACACCCACGAAGACATCTGCGACAGCCTGAAGCTGTTCGCCAAAGAGGTGATGCCGGAATTTCATGCCGACGAGGCGAATCATCAGGTCTGGAAGCGCAAGGTGCTGAACCGCGAAATCGTCCTCGACGATATCGACACCGAACCCTTCAACTTTGCGCGAGGGCGCGAGCCGACCAAAAAAGCAACTGGTGACCAGCGAGACATGGTGGCCGGTGTGACGGGCCGACATGGCTCTGAAAAGGTGTCCTGATCCAGCACCAGAATCGCGACCTGAAACCGAAAAACGGAGTAATTGATGCGCCTGCGCCTTTTCGCAACACTGCCCGCAACACTGCCCGCAACCCTGATTGTTGCCTTCACCCTGATCCCCGCCCTGCACCTGCAGGCGCGCGATTTCCCCACGGTCAAACCTGCGGAGGAAGGTTTTTCTGCCGAGCGACTGGAACGAATCGAAACCTATATGGAACGTGCAGTCAAAGACGGCGTGATGGTCGGCGGCCAGGGTGTCATCGCACGCGACGGTGCTGTCATCTACAACGAAACCTGGGGTCAGCGGGATCGCGAAAAGCGTCTGCCAATGGAAGAGGACACCATTCACCGCCTGTATTCGATGACCAAACCGATCACGGGCGTTGCGCTGATGATGCTCTATGAAGAAGGCAAGTTCCTGCTCAACGAGCCGGTCGCCAAGTACATTCCTGAACTAACAAACCTGCAGGTCTCACTGGCCACCGCTGATGGTGGCGTGACTGCGGTCAGCGACGGTACACAGTCCAGTTCCACTGGTGCAGGCGACACCTCCAAGGCAGGCCAGACGCGTGCGCCGGCTCGTCAGCCAACGATCCGCGATCTCATGACACACACCGCTGGCTTCACCTATGGGGTGTTCGGCAACACAGAAGTCGACCAGGCTTATCGCACAGCAACCATTCTCTCGGATCATCCCAACCTGCAGGATTTTGTTGCCAAGCTTGGCAAGATTCCACTTCAATACGAACCCGGTACACGCTGGCACTACTCGGTGTCGGTGGACGTGCAGGGTCGTCTGGTTGAAGTGTTGTCCGGCATGAAATTCAGCGACTTCCTGGAACAACGTCTCTTCAAGCCTCTCGGTATGAAAGACACAAGCTTTATCGTCCCGAACAACAAGCTGAAGCGATTGGCTCAACTCTATTCACCCAAAGGTACACCAGGTGGTGTCAATGCGTGGTTGACACCCAATGCGTCGACGGAACTCGTGGTGGCACCGGAGATGGCCAACCGCAATTATCTCAAGGGCGCGACCTTTGAGAGTGGCGGCGGTGGATTGGTGGGCACGGCAGATGACTACCTGCGTTTCTGTCAGATGATGCTCAACGGCGGTGACCTGAATGGCGTCCGGATATTGTCACCCTCAACCGTCGCGCTCATGAGTCGCGATCACCTGGGTCGAGTGGCCATGGGGTTGGGTCGTCAAGGTTCAGGCTTCGGTCTGGATTTTGCAGTGGTCAAGGACGCAGGTCTCACTGGCGATTCCGGCTCCGATGGCGAGTACAACTGGGGCGGCGCTGCGGGCACCCGGTTCTGGATCGATCCCAAAGAAAACCTCATCGGCATATTTATGGTGCAGAGCCTGCCCCATCGCACCTCCCTCGCCGGTCAGTTCAAGGTGTTGACGTATCAGGCGATGGTGGAGATGGCGGAGCAGGTGATGGAGTAGGACGACGGCGTCGCCAGTCGAAACGTTGAAAAATTCATGAACGATCCTGTCGACGTCCTCATCATCGGTGCCGGTGCATCCGGCGCCGCTGCTGCCTGGAGCCTTGCCGATACGCGCATGCGTATCCTCTGCCTCGAGCAGGGCGAATGGCCAAACCCTGCCGACTATCCGGCCACCGGGCGCGATTGGGAAGCTCGCGCCATGGGGGAATACAGCTGGAATCCGAACCGGCGGCAGAACTCCGGTGATTATCCGATCAACGAAGACGCCTCACCCATCAAGATCGCCAACTACAACGGCGTTGGTGGTGGCACCGTGCTGTTTGCAGGGCACTTTCCGCGTTTTCATCCGGCTGATTTTCATGTCAAGACGCTGGATGGTGTTGCGGACGACTGGCCGATCGACTACGCGATGCTCGAGCCTTACTACGCCACCAACGATCGTTTGATGGGGATCTCTGGGCTGGCGGGAGATCCGGCGTATCCACCAAAAACAGCTGTGATGAAGCCAGTACCACTCGGCAAAACTGGCGCGCGTCTGGCGAAGGCGTTCAACACTCTGGGTTGGCACTGGTGGCCTTCAGACAGCGCGGTGGCGACAGAAGACTACGACGGTCGCGCGCGCTGCATCAATCTCGGTCATTGCCTGCATGGCTGTGCACAAGGTGCCAAGGCGAGTACGGACATCACGTACTGGCCACATGCGATCCGAGCGGGTGTCGAACTGCGTACACGCTGTCGTGTGC
>JAYSTS010000165.1:0-15807 GCA_043719475.1 Gammaproteobacteria bacterium
AACGCCGATAGACTTCGCCAACTTCCGGTGTGAATCGACTCTTGTCCACCGCCGAATTGCGCATGATGTCACCCATCGCCTTCGCACCATCGGCGCCCAAGAGTTTCTCCGGTAACCAGGGCAGCTGGAAAAACAGGATGTACCAGGACTTTTTCAGCTGAGCCCAGCTGATTCCGCGACGGCTGCTCGGCCCTGGATGCGGAACATTGCAGATCACCAGTTTTTGCAGCGGTCGCAGCTGACGCATGGCGAAATACCAAGCAATCACCGCACCCCAATCATGGGCCAGCAACACGGTTTCCTTGCATCCAGAGGCGTCGATCAATCCGGCGACATCATCGAGCAGATGTTCGATGCGATAAGAATCCAGTCCACCTGGACGTGACGAATTGCCGTAACCCCGCAGATTGGGTGCCCACGCCCGATATCCAAGCTCAGCCAGCATCGGGAGTTGGTATCGCCAGGAAAAACTGTGTTCAGGAAAACCATGCAGACACAGCGCCAGGCGGTCGCCAGCCCCACACTCATCGACTTCGAAACGAAGGCCATTCGCATCGACCATTCGACTGTGTATGGTTGAGGATGAACCCCCTGTGACTGCGTTTGCCATGATCCTTCCCTTCGCGCTGGTTATATACTGCGTCTGGCCTTTGCCTGGACCAGTCGCATGATCTTTCGACAACTCTATGACGCCGCATCATCCACGTACACCTACCTGCTGGGGTGTCCGGAGTCACGCGAGGCGATCATCATCGACCCAGTGTATGAGCAGTTCGCTCGCGACGTCGCGCTCCTTCGCGAACTGGGTCTGCAACTACGATACACACTCGACACTCACGTCCATGCAGATCATGTGACTGCCGCGTGGCGGTTCAAACAACAATTCCATGCACAGATTGGCTTGTCCCTTCGCTTTGGAGTCGATGAAGTCGACGTTCCCATCGAACACGGTACTGTGCTGAGCTTTGGCAACTGCTCCGTCACTGCTCGCGCGACACCTGGCCACACGGTCGGCTGTGCGACGTTTGTTACGCAGAACCAGTCCATGGCATTCACCGGCGATTGCCTCATGATCCGGGGCGCTGGACGAACCGACTTTCAGGGTGGCGACGTACACGTGATGTGGCGCAGCATCCAGGAGCAGATTTTTTCGCTGCCTGGTGACTGTCTGGTCTACCCAGGACACGACTATAACGGGCGCATGGTCTCGACCATCGCCGAGGAAAAGCGCTTCAATCCGCGAATCGGCGGAGACGCGCGAGAAGAAGATTTCGCCGGTTATATGGAAAACCTGGGGTTACCGCATCCGCGCCTGCTCGATATCGCCGTGCCGGCCAATCTGCACTGCGGCAAGCAGGCTTCGGATGCGGTCGAACCCGACCCACTTTGGGCGCCGATCATCACGACATTTGCCGGCATCCCGGAGATCCAACCCGACTGGGTTGCGCGGCATCTCACGGAGATTTCGCTGCTCGATGTTCGAAGTACCCTGGAATTCACCGGCGAACTTGGGCATGTGTCGAGCGCGCAACTGATTCCGCTTGATGAACTACGTGATCGTGTTACGGAAGTGGCGCGTGATAAACCGGTGGTAACCATCTGCCAGAGCGGCAAACGTTCGGCGATGGCCGTGCAGATTCTGCAGAAAGCCGGTTTCGACAAGGTGGCTAACGTACCTGGTGGCATGCTGCAGTGGGGGCGTCTGGGGCTGCCTGGTATAACCCGATAGCGGGATCGTTGGGGTTTCTTGCATTCGCGGTCGGGAGACCGCTCCTACAAAATGCAGGGATCCCACACTCTTGTGGGAGCGATCTCCTGATCGCGATTTCGTTCGCGGTCAGGAGACCGCTCCCACAAGAGACCGCCCATTCATGAGACACCTCCACAGTCCTCAAGAAAACACAAAACCCCGATAACCATCACGCGCTACACCATCACAGATCTCGCGGTACCCACCAACACCACCGGCATAGGGCATGAACATGCGCGGTTTGCCGGGGATGTTCGCACCCATATACCAGGAGCCGGCTTTCGGGAAGAGAGTCGCGTTGGCCACGTCATTGACGTGGTTCCCCCACTCCGCTTCTTTTTCCAGACTGGTGTCGAATCGCCGATGTCCCTGTGTGCGCATGTACTCAACACAATCACAGATGAAATCGACATGCTGTTCGATGGACACCAGCATGTTGGAGAGTACCGAAGGACTGCCCGGCCCGGTAATCATGAAAAGATTCGGATAACCCGCAACCAGCAGGCCGAGATACGAGCGAGGCCCGTGCTCCCACTTGTCACGAAGACTCTGGCCATTACTGCCCTGGATATCGATATCTTTCAAAGCACCCGTCATGGCATCAAATCCGGTAGCCAGGATCAGTGTGTCAAGCTCGACCATTTCATCGGCCAACTGCACACCGGTTGGCGTAACCCGCATGATCGGCTTCTTGTTGATATCGACCAGGCGCACATTCGGCTGGTTGTAGGTGTCGTAATAGTCGATATCCACACAGATACGCTTGGTTCCCAACGGATGCGAAGTGGGGCACAACAACGCTGCGGTAACCGGATCCTTGACGATCTGTCGGATCTTCCGATGTACGAACTGCGCCATCCGATCATTGGTAGCCTGGTTCATGAGTGAATCAGCGATGGCGCCCATGAATCGTGCTCCACCACTGCGCCAGTAGGACTCGCAGATGGCATCGAGTTGTTCATCCGAAAGTTCGGCTGCGGTCAACGCCAGCGGTGCCCGCTCCTTGGGCGCAATTTCCAGATCGCCAAAACCTGACGATAGCCCGCGTTTATGGAAATCGCGATGTTCACGATAGTGCTGTTTGAAGGCGGAGACGAATTCTGGATCCAGCGCACCGTTGACAGCAGGCACACTGAAATTCGGTGTTCGCTGGAATACGGTCAGATGCTGCGCCGTACTGGCAATGACAGGAATTGCCTGCACCGCAGAGGATCCAGTACCGATGATGCCAACACGCTCTCCATGAAAAGCGACCGGTTCATGGGGCCACATGCTCGCCTGATAACGTTTGCCACCAAATGAGTCGATGCCTTCAATCTGAGGCACCATGGGTTTGGATAAACACCCGGTGGCCATGATGAGCAATGGCGCATGAGCACGGTCGCCACCCGCCGTCGTCACAAACCACAGACCTGCTGCGTCATCAAACTTTGCGGTTTCGACCTTGCGATTGAAACGGATGTCGCGGCGCAAATCGAAGCGTTCGGAGACATGGATCGCATACTTCAGGATTTCCGGCTGCGGCGCATAACGTTCCGACCACTCCCACTCCTGCTCAAGCTCAGGACTGAACGAGAACGAATAAGCCAGACTCTCCGCGTCGCACCGCGCACCCGGGTATCGATTCCAGTACCAGGTGCCGCCGACGTCATCCCCCATTTCATAAATACGCACCGACATGCCCATGTGGCGAAAACGATGCAGTGCGTAAAGGCCCGCAAAGCCGGCACCGACGACTATCGCGTCAAATCGTGCATAACGGTCAATCGTCGAATCACTCATATCCGGTCCAGACTGGAAAGGTGTGAGTATCGCTGCTGACCGTGGCCGCTTCCACTCCCGATTGCTGTAGCGGTCTCCCGCGGTTGTCGGTGTCGTCGAAGATCGCGATCGGGAGATCGCTCCTTCTACAAGCCCCCCGTGTGACACGCCTTCTGCGTCTGGAGGCTGCTACCATTCCATTCATCCATACATCGATGAGGTGACCGATGAACCCCAGACACTACCTTCACATACTGGTTCTGACACTACTGCTCGCTATCTCCGCCATGACGATCGCGGCTCCGGAGGCTAAAACGCCCATCGGGTCGTTTATCGGCATGGAAGAAGGTGGTGTGCTGGCATTCAAGGGAATGCGCTACGCCGAAGCACCGACCGGAAGTCGACGCTGGACAACACCGCGCCCGGTTGCCAAATCACGCAAACCGATAGACGCAACTGCGTTTGGTCCTTCCTGCCTGCAACCTCCAACGCCACAGGGCGAAGCTGTTCCGGGCAGCGAGGACTGCTTGTCTTTGAACGTATGGACCCCGGCGACCGACGACAGACTTCGCCCCGTGATGTTCTGGATTCACGGCGGCGCACTTCGGAGCGGCAACGGTAACATCCCCGGCGCAATTCTGGCTGCACAGGAAGCGGTGGTGGTTTCGATCAACTATCGCCTGGGCCCACTCGGTTTTTTTGCACACCCGGCCCTGGGTAACAAGTCAGCCAATTTCGCCATCGAAGACATGGTGCTTGCGCTCAAGTGGGTGCGGGACAATGTTCGCGCATTTGGTGGCAACCCGCACAACATCACTATCTTTGGGGTGTCCGCTGGCGGTCAGGCTGTCAATATGTTGATGGTCAATCAGGATGCGCGTGATCTGTTTCACAAGGCCATCTCACAATCAGGTTACGCCGCGTGGCCGTTGCCACGATCAGCGAACGCACCGGTTCCGGCGCCTCGCCGGTTCGACCTGGGCTCGGCTGACAGTGCTGAAAACATCAGTCAGACCCTGATCGCGAAACTTACCGATAAACGCCAATCCGCCCGCGCCCTGCGTCACCTGGACGGCCAGTCGTTGGTGAACGCGCTCGAGGGATTCCAGATGGCAATCGTCGATGGGTCCAGCCTGCGCGAAGAGCCCGCAATTCTTTTCGCCGAGGGCCAACAGGCCGCAGTTCCATACATCACAGGCGGAAACAGTTTTGAAGGCTCTGTTATGCCTGGCACGGGCATCACGACATCGGCTTTCAAGGAGATGCTGGGTGATGACTTCAACGCGTTGAAAAACGCTTACGCATCGGATTTTGCAGTGAGCGATGAACAAGGTGTGAGCAGGATGTTCGGCGACAATCGGTATTTATTGTCCGCCCGATTACTGGGCAGTGGCATGGCGGCGATGAAACGTGAGAGCTGGCTGTACTACATCGATCTCAGCCCTAAACAAAATCCGCAGAAGTGGCCAGGCAGCCCGCATGGATACGATTCAGTGATGCTGTTTGGCACTGACAAGGAATCCAACCCGAGCGTGCGTGATCTTGGCGTGCGGCTCCAACAATACTGGCTGGCGTTTGCCCGCAAAGGGAGACCAGATCCGGAAGGGTTGCCCAAGTGGCCCAGCTATCTGCCGGAGACCGATCGATGGATGGTATTCAGTGAGCGGGACGCCGAACGTGCCGGTGTGCTCAAGAACAAACTCGATCTGCTCACGGCCCGTCACGCAAAACGGGTTCAACGCTGAGATCATGCCCGCCAACGCCCGTGCGCTACACCATGCACTACACCATGCACTACACCATGCACTACACGGGCGCTGGCAGGTGTTCAATAAACCAGTATCAAGCTTCGTCGGCCGGTTGATCTGCTGCTGCAGGATCAACGATATCCTTTGCAGGTGCAAACCAGATCGGTGACGACCAAGCCCTTTCCTGTACCGTTGTCTTGAGCCCTTCCCGAGGTGGTACGCCCGCTCGTAATGCATCCCACGTCGACCAGCGACAGGTTGGATTTTCGAGAACTCGCACGTAGTAGAACGCATGCGCAGCCGCATCGAAGGTTGGATCTTTCCAGATCGCTCGCAGTTCTGCTGCGCCTTTGTCCTGGCTGAACGAACAGTTGGACAGATCAACAGTTGCACCATTGTCTGGGCAACGGTGCGTCGCGGGATCAACACTCAGCCCAGCAGCACAGGCAACGTCGAACACCTGCTCATGCCCTTTGTCACCTTCAACCCAACCTTTGACGATCTGCAGCCGCTGCAGTGGCGCCGAATCTGCATCTCGCATGGCCTCGGCATGAAAGACCGGTGATTCATCCCCATTGGCCAGGAGATCGCCACCCATCGGCACACCCTGTGCATACAGTGCTGCCGTGTCCCCGCTTGTTATCCTGTCCAGCCCATAACCGCCAAACAGGCGCACCTTGAGCCGCGGCCCGGACGTGGCGAAAGTCTCCTTGCGGCGGAAGGCATCATAAATGGCATCGCGCGTATTCGAGGTGGCCCACACGGCTGCCACGCCAGACGCGCCCCAGGTTTCAAACGAACTGCCGCTCACATAACGGTTGCCGTTGGCATCAGGTTCAGGTGTGGGTACAGAGCCACGCTGTACGGCAGTTCCGTCAACGATTCCCACCTTGCTCCAGTAGTTGTCCTCGTCAAACGAACCCGCACCAACATGTGTATCTGAGGCCGAAATAAATCCGAACTTGTAGGGATTGAATCCCTCAGTTGCCGATAGCACCAGCCCGTTGCGCAGCGCTTCACGAACGTAGCTACCTGGCGGTTTGCTCGGCAAGGCAGTCGCGATCCGCACTTCCATCAGCTCAAAATCGGCCCACTCATCGTTGGGTGAGAGCATTGGGTGGGTTTCGGAGGTTCCCTTGACCTGGCTGACTTCCACCAGTGGCTCATTCAGCAGTCTCTGCTGTGCATAGGTGCTGGTGAAAGGCGAGCCATCGGTCTGCCGCAAATCGAACATCAGGCCATCCGATCCGTTGCTGTTATGGGGAATTGCGAGCCCTTCAATACCGGCCGCGCGCTGCGTATCCAGCCAAACCCACAGGTCTTCGGGGTTGCCGGACTGCAGCACGGAAAATGGCAGGTCGGGCGCTGCCCCACGAAAAATAACATTGCGGTGCAGGTTTTCCCGGGCTTTGCCGCTGGCGGTGTACTCGTAGGCCACGAAGGTGGTGAACTTGCCAGGCTCATTGTGCTGCTCTGCAGCCTCGATGACTTCCTGCCACGCCGATCGAACGATGGATTCGTCATAGAAATCCGGCAGCTTGCCTGCGTCGCCACGCAGGAACGGGATGACCTGCTGGAATACGCTCAATCGCTCCGCGGGCGTTTTTGCGTTCTGGATCAACTTGCCGAACTCGTGCTGTCCAGGCTTGGTGGCTGGATCATCCATGGCTCGAATCACCCCCATGAACAGGTCATGATCGGTCACCGCCTCGAAATCCAGCGGCTTCTTGAGCTGCATGTCGAACCCGCCCGGATGCTTCAGCGGCTCGCCTTTGGCAAACCGGTAGGCTGAGTCCGGTGTAGAGCGGGTGCCAAAGATGTAGGCATCGAATGACAACTGAGTGTGCACGTGCAGGTCGCCGTATAACGCTATCTTGTCTGCAGATTCAGGTATCGCGGGAGTCGCTTCGACAGCCGGCGTCTGGGGTGCCGCGACTTTTTCCGATGTGGCCGGCTGATCGCATGCCGTCAACGTCAGCACACCTGCCAACATCAATCCACCTAACCCGCTGGCCTTGATCACTTGTTTCACTTGTAAACTCCCCTCACTCGGATTGTTAATTTCTCTGGTTGCGTTCGTTGTTGAATCGTTCTCTGGCACCTTTTGCATCTTCCGATGTCGCGGACAGCTGACTCTGGTCAGCATCGGCATAACTTGCCGTACGATTCAGCGCGCCGGCCGTAGCATTCACGGCTTCTTTGATCATGCTGACCGCGATGGCTGGGATTTTCGCAGCGGCACGTGCCAGTTCCAGCGCTCGCTCGGCCACCTCTCCGTCTGGCGCCACCTCTTCCACCAATCCCCAATCCAGTGCCTGAGGTGCATACATACGCTCACACAGAATGCAGATTCGTTTGGCGCGTGCCGGACCAACCAGATTGACGAGCCGCGGTAATGCACCCCACTGCAGATTCAAACCGATCCTAGCCTCCGGTACATACAGGAAAGCACCTTCACCCATCACCCGCCAATCGCAGGCGAGCGGCAACGCAACACCTGCACCAACCGCAATTTTCTCCATCGCCGCAATGGTGATCTGGGGCATTGCTTCCCAGGCTTCACACAACCGCACGCCGCGATAAAAGGATTGACGACGGGCCAACTCGGAAAGCGCGGCGCGCGTGCCGAGATCCTCTAGATCGGCACCTGCCGAAAAATACTGCTTGCTGCCGGTCAGCACGACCGCACGTGTATCCAGATCTTCCTGAAAACTCCTTGCCACTTCAGTAAGCTCAAGAATCAACTTGCCATCAAAGGCGTTGAGGTTCTTCTTGCGATCGAAAGTAACAAGCGCAACAGGCCCATTGCGTTCAATCGTGACGTAGTCGAGTTCCATCAGGCAGATTCCTCGCGAGGTTTGAAACCAGTGATGCGGGTCAGTGTCTCCGGAATGAACTCGTTCACGGTGACGCGGGTGAATCCGGCAGCGCGGAAATAGCCTTCGCAATCTGTGGTTGAATGGGCGAGGCCGCTTGATCCATTGACTGCTTCGGACAATCCCCACAAGGCAGGCGCGAGAGGTCCGGTTTGATCGGCATCGATGCATTCACCGATCAAATGAAACTCACCACCTGGCAACAAGGCATCGAACACTCGCCGGACCACCGCGGCGATGATGTCACGCCCATATTGCGGCAGATTCGAAGCCATGATGGCAACGTCTGCATCGATGGGTAGCGCATCGGCCGTAAAGTCACACACTTGGGCGCTGAGTCGATCCGTCAGGCCATGTTGAGCGATGAACTCCCTAGTCACGACGACCACGCTGGGCAGGTCCAGCACAACACCGCTAATGGATGGGTAATTCTGTGCCGCGACGATGCAATAACAACCGGAGCCACCTCCGAGATCCATGATCCGATGACGACCTTCGAGAGAAACCTGCTTGTGAAATCGCCGCGCCGCGCCCATACCAACGGAATAGGTGGCTTCGTGGTAGGTTCTGGCGCGTTCGACGGTAAAACTCGCATCGTACATACCCAGCCGCGCGATGGTTTCGTCAGGACGACGCAGGCTCTCGGTCAGCGCGCCCCATCCCTGCCAGCGTGGCTTGCCGAACAACATCCATGCTCCTGCATAGGCAGGCGAGGACCGGACCAAAAACCGCTTCACGTCCGGCGCATTGTGAAAACGATCACCTTTTCGCTCGAGCAGCGTCATGGCGGTTAGCACAACCAACAGGCGTTCGGCATTGAGGGCAGTAATCCCACAACGGCTGGCCACGGCTGGCAATGAATCGTGCCCTTCATCAATTGCCGAGAATACGTCCAGCTCCACTGCGCTCATCAGAGCGGCGGACTCCCAGAATGCCTTGCTGATTCGCTGCAGACGAACCGTATCGACGCGTACTTCCCCCATGTCAGGAATGCTACTCCATCTCGATCAAAAAGCGTGATGGCTCGCTCAACCCATATTGCCTGACATGGCCAGCATCGCCTCGCCTGTTATTATCCTCGCGGCACCGGGGTTGCCGAAGAACTAAGGAATGAAGAAGGAAGGAATACTGACCATGGGGCACCACTGCCGATTCACAGACACCGACGACCTGGAATTGATCCTCTCGCTCGGCCGACAGCCAATGTCCAACGCTTATCTGAAGGCGGAGCAGCTGTCCCTGCCCGAACCTTTCTATCCACTCGATCTGTATGTGTCGCGATCAAGCATGCTGTGCCAGATTGAAGTGGTGGCAACCAGCGAAGAAATTTTCTCTGAATACGCCTATTTTTCATCGTTTTCTGACTCGTGGCTTGAACACTGCGATCACCATGTCGCCAACATGATCAAACGCTGCAATCTCGGGCCCAGCAGTCTGGTGTACGAGGTCGCGAGCAACGACGGCTATCTGCTGAAGAGCTTTGTCTCCCGTGGCATACCTTGTCGAGGTATTGAGCCCGCCGCCAACGTCGCGAAAGTAGCCAATGGGATCGGTGTTCCGACCGAAGTAGCATTCTGGGGCGAAGATACCGGCAAACGCATGGCCGCAGAATTTGGCAAGGCTGATCTGATCCTCGCCAACAACGTGTACGCCCACGTGCCAACACTGAACGATTTTGTTGAAGGCTTCCACCAGGCGTTGAAACCGACCGGCATCTGCAGTATCGAGGTTGCGCACCTGCTATCGATGCTGGAGAACACCCTCTTCGATACCATTTACCACGAACACTTCTTCTACCATTCACTGTTCGTGACCCGAAACATCATGGCTGCGCATGGCTTGCGAGTGTTTGACGTCGATGAGATTCCTACCCACGGCGGTTCGATTCGGTTCTACGTCTGCCATGACAATGATGCGACCCACCCGGACACACCGAACATCCAGCGCGTTCTCGCCAAGGAAAAAGCGGCCGGACTGATGGGGCTGACACCCTACCGGGAGTTTGCTGCGCGCGTTGAGGGTATTCGCAACGACCTGCTCGCGTTTCTTCGCAAAGCCAAAGCAGATGGCAAGAAGGTGCTTGCTTATGGCGCGCCGGCCAAGGGCAATACGCTGCTTAATTACTGCGGCATCACCCCTGAACTGCTTGCCTATACTGTGGACCGTTCGCCGCACAAACAGGGTTTGTTCCTGCCTGGCAGTCACCTGCCGATCCGCAGCCCGGAGGAAATGCTGGCCGACAAACCAGACTACGTGCTGATTCTGCCCTGGAACCTGAAAGACGAAATTGCCAACCAGCTCGATCCTATCAAGGCCTGGGGTGGTCGATGTGTCGTACCGATTCCGAAGCTCCAGATTCTCTGATCCCAGCGATTGCGCCTGACTAGCTGAACGACTCTACTGAGCGGACTTGAACTGCGCCCAGCACTCGATTTCGAGCTTCGCACCAAAGGCAAGGCCTGCAGCGCCGAACGCACTGCGAGCTGGCTTGCGACCCGGGAAGTACGTCACGTAAATTTCGTTGAACGACGCCCAGTCATTCATGTCTGCCAGCATCACCGTGCACTTCACGATATCCGTCATCGACAGCCCGTTCGCTTCAACGATGGCCTTGACGTTTTCCATCGCCTGCCGCGCCTGTCCGGTCATGCCACCAGGTGCTAGTACTACTGTCCCCGGCAGATTGCCGAGCTGACCTGACAGCACAAGCAGATCGCCAGTACGCACCGCATCAGAAAACGGCAATCCCAGTTCACCCGCTTTATCCTGTGCCGCCAGCAGACTCACCGGCGCTGACAGGAGAGCGCACAACAGCCACAGTCTTCGTCTGTTTCTCATGCGGAAGGTCCTCTGATGGGATCCTTGCCGTCCCAGTCCTTGGCGGCATGCGCGATTTGCGCAAACCTCTCCTCAATCCCTTGGCTCCAGGTCACGACTTCGAGCATGCAGCCCATCAGCGGCCTGGTATCGTAATACGCAAACGCCAAATCTGCGCCGACCTTGCCAAGATTCGCTGCGGGGTAACCGAGCTTTTCGAACCAGGCGGTGTCTGCTTCGATATCATGCGTCCACACACACATATGGTGAAAGCCACTCGATCCCTTGGGTACGCTATCCCGATAGGCGCACTGATCGACCGTGGGCTGTATGAGTTCGATCTGCACGTTCCCGGCCTGTGCAATCCCGATGATCATGCCAAGTTTCCCGGGCTTGCCTCGATAGGTCATTTCGGTGAATTGAGTGGCGTACTCGGTAATGAAAAACGGGCCGACGCCCATCTCATTGACCCACTTCAGACATGCCTTCTCGCAGTCTTCGACAACCCAGGCATTCTGAAACACTGTCCGGTCTGTTGGCAGGCGCTTCATGATCTTTCTCCTTCAGGTGTGACGCACCGCTAACAAGGTGTCTATTACAGATGTCAGTTCCAGGGCGGAATGACTATCGCCTTCCTGAAGCTGGCGAAACAGGACTGCCAGCCGGCGTCGCTCACTCACAGCTATTTGGTCAAGAATCGACCCACTGGCCTGCGCTTCTAGCGCCAGCGCCGAGCGCTGTGCGTGGTTGCGCTCGCTGACCAGTTGATGATGCACCAACGAGCGTCCCAGGAGAACCCACGGGAAGTTGGGGGCAGTGACCGGTCCGATGCGCATGGACACACCGCCCAGTGGTTCACCAAACACGCGCATCCGCGCGAGTTCGTCCCCGCCCAGCCAGGCACTGGCTCCGCCCAGGAGCCCGCCAACCATGGACCCGAGAAAAAACGATGCGCCACCAACGGCGAGATCAATCACTCCACCTGCCGCAGCACCACCCAACGCAGCGGTGACCAGCAGATTCTGTCTGGACAGACCAAACAACTTCCAATGCTCTGAGGCAAAGAGATCCGCATCCAGCACCGGTAATGAACTGCTTTCCCGAGTCAGACGATGATAGCCGTAGACCGCCTCAACCTGCGCCCGTGCTCCATCCTCCGCATCACGAAGCTGCAACATCAATCGTTCCTGCAATCGGTTGCGTTTACCCTGCGGGTCTTCGCCTTCGTCAAGCCGCTCCTGCTCCTGCAGCACAAGACTGCTCGCCAGGTGATTGGTTATCAAGGCGGCACATCGTTGACGTCTGCGCACACACGCAATCTGCATCGCTTCAATGGTGCGTGCCAGATTGTCGGAGACGTTTTGTTGGAGCTCAGCCAGCCCTCGCAACACGCCGAGCCGAGTCTCGAAATCAGCGTGAACCGCATCGAAGTCGCGCACGATGGACAAATACTGTCCGAGTGCCTTACGCCACTGATCCCTGAAGTCACCCGTTCCAATCCGATTGATCAGGGCCATACGGGGACGGCCGCTCCATTGCAGGATCTGCATGTCGAGTTCGTATTCGGCGCCATACGGTTTGGCAGCATCCACGACATACAAGATGCTGGCGCCGTTGATGATGGGTTGCAGCAATTCGACTTCATCCACAAATCGCGGGTCGGTGCGGTGCATTTCAACAAAGCGTCGAACATGGCCGGGACGCGCACTGGCATCTCCGCCCTGGTCCTGCAACCAGAGGGCAACTTCGCGCGCCCGCTGGAACCCTGGTGTATCAACGAGCGTGTACTGGGGCTCTCCATCCACATAAAAGGTGAACTCGCGCGCCCGCCGGGTGGTGCCAGGTAGTGGACTGATCGCGACGTCTTCCTGCTCGGCAAGCGTCGCAACCATCGAGCTTTTACCCTTGTTCGGGTGACCAACCACTGCAAACACCGGCACGCTCATGGTCGATTCCAACGGTCCGAGACACTGACGTTACCAACGTCCCAGCCAGCCAGCGTCGATGCCCAGACCATTTGGTCAGTGGAATCTACGCCCGTTCCTGCCACATTGATCGGCACAATCCGCAAATCGTGTGAACGCCGGGCGCTTCGATTCAGAACCTGCAGAAAGTCCCGCAACGACAACGAGGGTGGTTCCCATCCCGCGACCAGCAGTTCGAATGAGGTGCTCTTCGTGTCATCAAGAGACCTGGCCAACGCCACCCATTGCGCGTCAGTCTGCTGGACCCTCACCGGTAAGCCTTTGAAATACGACAAGGGCAGGTCACCGGCTGAGGTCGCAGCCAGGCAATCGTTCCAGACCAGCGTAACCCGTTCAGATCCAGCTGACCGCGCCAAACTGCTCTCACCCCGTTTGAGTGACTGCCCCTCACCATCTCCGTTGGGTGAAGCCGTGACCACGAACCGGTTGCTCTGCAGTCGCTCGAGCAGCGCCTGAACCTCCGGGTGTGCAAGCAACATCTGCCGGCACGCCCGCCGCTTGCGCAAGTGGAGCCCGGCCATCAATAACACGCGGGGCAACAGCCCCCAGGTCAGGATGCACATGGCCACGAAGGGCCACCATAACCCAAGACCGGCCGCAGCGGCGCGATCGAGATCGCGATCTTCCAGCCGGAAAAAGCGAGAGGATTCAACCAAAGCCATGTCTGGCACCGCTCCCGGCAGCCAACCGGACCAGGGCCATGCCAGCCAGCGACACGCCGCCGTTACCGAGGTGGCAGCCATGTCGATCGTAGTGCTCCAGCCAAACGCCAGATCGGTGAACATCACCAAAACAAACAGTGCGAGCAGCGAACCGACAAACAAGCCCACGGTGAACCACTGCGGCAACATCTGCAAATGGGCTTCGATCAGCGCCGAGCCAATATTGGCTGGCCATTTTCGGGACAGGGACCGGAAACCGGTCGATCTCTCAAGCCAGCGATTGGCGATGCCGTCCGCGCCAAAAAGGCCATCGTGTCTAACCCCTTTGGATCGCGCTCGCCACAGGATTGTGACCACGCTGAGCAGCCAGCCGATCATCGGCAGTACCAGAAAAACCGCTGCCATCACCAACAGGTTGATCGGCTGTCCTCGGTCGATGACTGCGACACCAGCCATCGCGCTGATGCCTGTAATAGCGCCTGCACAGGCAAGCACGAGTACGAGTTGGTGATACCTGTGCACCCACTGCTCACCAACCGATCGGCAGGATTTCGTCCGGATGGATATCAGCTGCCACCATGCCAGCACCCGTTTGCAGGGGTCGCGAGGCGTAACGAGAGGAATCAAGTCTTGTTCACGCAGCACGCGAGCAGCTGGCGTCTGTGGGTCAGCGTCGAGCCAGCTCAGGATATCGATGACACGTGCAATCATCTTTTCTCATCGTCCCTGCGTCGCGCAGTCGTTATTGATCGGAGTAGGCATTGATTGTCGCCACAGAAGCCCACATCAGTCCAACCCCTGACCTTTCCATTGGGGCCGCTTTCCATTGGGGCCGCTTTCCGTTGGGGCCGCTTTCCGTTGGGACCGCTTTCCGTTGGGACCTCTGGGCCTACCAGTCCGTCCGCAGCATACTGTCCAGCTGGTTGTCTCTTCTACGCTATAAATATATATTTATAGCTCAATGTGAACGTGGGTCTTGCAGACGACGTTCGCATGTGCCCATTTCAAGTACCGGGACCGTACTCATGACTATTATCACCATGGCTTCGACCAAAGGTGGCGCTGGCAAAACCACCGTCGCTCAACTCATCATTGGCATCGTCAAGGCGCGGGGCTTTTCAGTCGGCGCCATCGACGCCGACCCTAACTGCACACTCTCGAACTGGCTGACCTACGTCAGCGATCTCGACGTTGAGGTGCAGTCTGTGCGGGACGAAACCCAGTTGGTGGAACAGGCCAAGCTGATGCGCAAGAAGCACCATCTGGTGATGGTCGATACCGCCGGTATGCGCTCTCAATCGATGATCTACGCCATTCGCTGCTCGGATCTGGTGCTCATTCCTTCCCAGATGTCGAACTACGACGCCAACGAAGCGGTCAAGACTTACAACATTGTGAAAGGTGCTGGTGGCATGACCAATCGCGACATTCCGGCCCGGGTGATCTATACCGGTTATATCCCCAAGACCAACGTCGGCAAGGAAGTGCGTCAGAAGATCAGCAAACACAACATCCCGGCTCTGAAAACCCGATTGCACCAGTTGGTCGCCTTTAAGGAACTGACCTTCAGCGGCGACTTGCCCAACTCCGGGACCGCAGGCGCACAGAGCGAATTACTGGTTCAGGAAATTCACGAACTTGGTTACCTGCCCTTTTTGCTGGAACTCAAGCAGGCGTCATGAGCGTACGCGAAAAACAAAGCATCGGACGGCCAAAATCAGATACCGCTGCCCGCAATACCACCACCTCGCATAAAGCACCTGCACCTGCGCCTCGAATGGCCCGGCGTGCAGCGCCTGCAGCCCGCAAGAACACGGAATTTGAATTGGCCAGCGATACTGATACCACCGAAAAACTCTGTCAATTCACACTGAGCATGCGCGAAAGTCTGCACCGGGAACTGGCCATGGCGGCGATGGCTGACGGCATGACCATGCGCGGGCTGATCATGCGCGCACTGCGCGATCTGGGACTGGATGTACGCGACGACGACCTGGTGGATCGAAGGCGCAAGTAGTCAATCGTTATTCGGGCCATCACAGACTTTCCGACAGAGCCGCTCACGCAAGCACAGAACGGGTTGCGTGCACCTTGCGAAGTCTTGAATAAAATGCCAAGTCAACAGTGCGGTCGACTTCTGCCAGTCGAAGCTGCGTTGGTAATCGATCGTGATCGATCCCTGAAAGTTCGGCTTGAATGATTGCCAGC
>JAYSTS010000166.1:0-2640 GCA_043719475.1 Gammaproteobacteria bacterium
GCGATCAGGAGATCGCTCCCACAACTTTTCCAGATCGGGAGATCTCCCAGATCGCAGTCAGGAGACCGCTCCCACAAGAGACCACAAAGTTACTATACCCAATGTCTCCCACAAGAGACCACAAAGTCACGATACCCAATGTCTGTGGGAGCGATCTCCTGATCGCGATTTTTCTAACGGTCCATGTCGAAAATCGGCACGAGATGAATCGTTGGGGCGACGCTTACGTTGTGCGCCTGCAGCGTTACCGATTATTGTCGAATCAAGATTAGTTATAAGCCGGAGATTTTAGTTATGGCACGCACACCAAGACCACAGAGTTATTACGACGATATCAAGCAGCGGTTTGCGCAAGAGCGGGATCTGCGCCTGGCGTATCGGCCGGATGGCACGTCGCAGTACACATCTGATCTGTCAGGCGAGCTGGCGAGGTATGCCGTCGATCCATTTGCACAGTCCAATCCGGCTCGGGAACCCCTGAACGATTTTGTTGAGGTCCTGTTCATCGGCGGTGGTTTTTCGGCGCTGCTGACCTCGGCGCGATTGCGGGAAATCGGTGTGGAGAGTATTCGCATCGTCGAACGTGGTGCCGATGTGGGTGGTACCTGGTACTGGAATCGTTATCCCGGAGTTGCCTGTGACGTGGTGGGTTATGACTACCTGCCGCTGCTTGACGAGCTTGATTACGTGCCGGTGAATCACTATTCGCGTGGGCCGGAAATACTGCAGCATTGTCAGGCGATTGCCAAGAAGTACGACCTGTATTCGCTGGCTTGTTTCCACACCACGGTTACCGAAACCCGCTGGAACGACGCAGAACAGCAGTGGCATGTATACACCGATCGCGGTGATCACATGCGCGCACGGTTTGTGATCTGCGCCAATGGCACGCTTTCGAAACCGAAACTGTCAAAGATCAGCGGCATGGAGACGTTTGCGGGGCACTCCTTCCACACCTCACGGTGGGATTATGGCTGGACCGGTGAAAAGCTGGAAAAGCTGCGTGGCAAGACCGTTGGCATCATCGGCACTGGTGCCAGTGCCGTGCAGATCGTTCCGGAAGTTGCCAAGGCTGCAAAAGCACTTTATGTGTTTCAGCGCACCCCATCGTCCATCGATGTGCGCGATGACTGGCCAACCGATCCCAACTGGGCGCGCAAGCTGCAACCGGGCTGGCAAACTAAACGACGGGCTAAAGTGCTGGCCGCCTTTGAGCGTAAGCCCGAAGAACAGGCACGACTTGAAGCATTGAGCCCGGAAGACAAGCTGCGCCAGCAGGAAAATGGCAACATCGATTACATGATGCGCATTCACAAGCGGATCGACGAGATCGTGACGGACCAGACCACCGCCGACGCGCTGAAACCGTGGTATATGTTCATGTGCAAGCGGCCGTGTTTTCATAACGAATACCTGCCGAGTTACAACCTGCCTTCCGTGCATCTTGTTGATACCCATGGCCAAGGCATTACCGAGATCCTTGCCGAGGGGCCGGTGTTCGAAGGCAAGGTTTATCCCGTTGACCTGTTGATCTACGCCACCGGTTTTGAAGTACAGAAGACTGGAATCTACAACACGATCATCGGCCGTGATGGGCGGACTCTCGACGACAAGTACGCCGACGGGGTTCGTACACTGCTCGGCATACACACGGAAGGGTATCCGAACCTGTTCATCATGGGCGGTTACCAGGCGTCGTTCCAGTTCAACCTGACGGACATGCTGCAGACGCAGGGTGATCATATCGCGGCCTGCATTGATGGCGTACGCAAGCGCGGATTACGCAGCATCGAGCCGACTGGCGAGGCTGAGCAGTGGTGGGTGGATGAAGTCATCCGGCACCGCGGCAAGACGTCACGAAATCAGGAGTGCACGCCGGGTTATTACAACTTCGAAGGGGAATCGAACCGTCGGCAGGATGGAAACTACAACGGTGGGTTCCGGCGTTACTTTGAACACCAGGGCGAAGTGCGCGCGGCGATGGAAAAGAACTTCCGGCTCAGGTAGCGCCGAACAGGCGCCGAGACCAGATCGTCAAACCTTCCGTCACACTCAGGAAGTGGTCGCTGTCGACCAGTGGCACTTGCGGCAGAATCGACTGCACACAGGCACGTGCCAGTGGTGAGCGTGCCATACCGCCGGTGAGATAGACGAGATCAGGCTGTGTCGACCCTTGTGTCAGCACTTCTTCCAGCAGTGATCGCAAATGCAGCAACAGTTTCTCGGCTGCAGAAGCGAGTTGTGATTCGGTCAACCCGACAGCCAACTCAGGCTCGATGAAGCTGAGATCTACTTCAACGGCGCTGGATTCACTCAGGCGGATCTTGGCGTTTTCCGACGCTGCAACCAATCGATAGCTGCTGCGGTTGTCGCGCAAGCTCAACAAACGCGTGCACGAATAGCCGAATTCCATCTCCAGGCTGTAACGCTGCATCTGTTCGTAAGTGGAAGCGGAGTAAAAACGTTGCTGCGCATTGACGTCGTTGATGGACACGGCGTCCATGAAGAGGTGATTCGGCAACGGCAAGCCGTTACTTCGTTTGCCACCCAGGCCGAGTGCAGGCGTCAGGCCGTGAAAAGCGAGGAGCTGGTCATAGTCGTTGCCACCGATGCGTTCGCCAGAATGTCCGAGGATGTCCT
>JAYSTS010000167.1:0-5655 GCA_043719475.1 Gammaproteobacteria bacterium
GTGCGATCGGTTGACCCTGAGGATTGAGGGTGGCGAAAAGTTCGTCCCGTGCGATGATCGCCTGACTCGTTATGGAGCCAGGACATGAGCCGCAGCCAACCCGTCATTGATCCCGCTGTCTTTACGAGCGCGGCTTACGCCGCAGACCCGTATCCAGTACTGAAGCAACTGCGGGATCATTACCCCGCCTGGCGCAATCCGATCACCGGCGTATGGATGATCACTCGATACGTGGATGTCGTGGCAGCGTTTGCCGATAACCAGAATTATTCTGCTTCTCCCAACGGCGAGAGTATCGGCAGCGTCTTCGGCCCCACATTGATGGAGTACGACGGCGACCACCACACCAAGTTGCGTAAACTCGTCGCACCGCAGTTTGTCGGCATGAAGCTCAAGACCCTGCTGCCGGTAGTCACGCGCAATGCCATGGCGCTGGTTGCGAAATTCACCGAGCAGCACGCACGACGCATCGCCGAAGATGCGGCCGGTCGCGGTGAGATTGATATCGTCGATGATTTTGCGACGCGGTTGCCCTTGAACGTCATCCTTGATGTGTTGAATCTGCCGCAGGAAGCTCACCAGATGTTCCATCAGTGGTATCCGGCGATGATGAATGGCATCAACGGTGGCCCTGAACTGCGTCGACTCGGGGTCCAGGCGAATGCCGATTACCACGCCTATCTGGATCCTCTGATCGACGAGCGGGCGAAGAATCCAGGAGATGATCTGCTGTCGCGCCTGGCGGTCGCCGAGGTCAATGGTCAACGCATGACCAAGCAGGAAATCAAGTCATTTGCGAGCCTGATCCTGGTGGCCGGTGCAGAAACGACGGACAAGGCCATCGCCAATCTCTGGTATCAGTTGCTGGCCAATCCCGAACAGTGGCGGGCAGTGCGTGATGATCCTGCGCTGCTGGATCAGGCCTTTTCCGAAATGATGCGCATTCATCCACCGGCGGCGGCGCAGATGCGACGGACGGTGTGCGATGTGAAACTGCATGGCGAGACCATCCCAGCCGGTGCCTACGTGAGCTTGTCCATTTACGGCGCAAACCGGGATGAGCGCGTGTTCAAGGACCCGGACACTTTCAACATCTTCCGTGATGATCTGCATCTGGGCCGCGAGATGCGTGGCGGTATCCAACAAGCCGGTCGAAGTGGTCACCTTGGCTTCGGGTTGGGGAAACATTTTTGTGCCGGTTACCAGCTGGCAAGGGCGGAAACCATCATCGGTACTCGCCTGCTCATGGAAGTGATTCGCAACCCTCGTTTCAAACCTGGTAGCCACCCGGTGCCGATTGCGATTCGCATCGAACCCTGGCACTTGCCGCTGGAATTTGATGTCGCGTGACTTTATTTGTCAAAACGGAGACGAAGTATGAACAGACGGACATTGGCGCTGAGTGGGCTGACAGTGCTGGCGGTCATGGTCGCGGTGCTGGTTTCTGGTTGTACCCAGGAAACCCAGAACCGTATTGGTCGCGGTATCCAGAACTGGACCGGAACCAACGGCGTGCTCGATGTTTATGCCGGTGAAAAGCTGGTGATGCGATTTATCGAGATCGACAAGCTGACGACTGCGGAGGCGACCAGCGGGGAGGCAGCGCGCCCGTACCGCTATGGGTATGGAATCGTTGATCTGAATTTCAATCACGTGAAAGATGCTGGCGAGAAGCGGGTGTATTTCGAAGTGAGCGACTATTCAACACAATACGTGTTCTATGAGAACTACCAGTAACCTAGGAGTCTGCGCGGCAGAAGATCGACAGGCTGCGGCGGCGCCAATTCGGCCCGCTTTTCCGTTCGTTTTCGTCACGTAGCGCCCACTATGCTCCTCAAACGAACGAAAAATCGGACTCGAATTGACACTCGCCTCGCACCGCCGCCTTCTGCCGCGCAGACTCCTAGCTCGCCTTTGAAAAGCTCCGTCAGGTGACAGGTCAACTTTTACATCAACCAGTTTGGGAGAAGCCTTGATGAGCCCGATTCGTTATCCGATCTTTCAGTACGCCTATGTTGTGGATGATATCGAAGCGGCTTGTCGCCAATGGCATGCGCTGACCGGGGCCGGTCCTTTTTTTGTTTCTCCCCACCATGTCAGCGAACAGCACGTTTATCGTGGCGAACCATCACGCGCTGATCTGAGTTATGCGTTCGGTCAGGCTGGACCGGCACATATCCAGCTCATCCAGCAGCATAACGACGCGCCTTCGGTGTATCGCGAGATGGTTTCTGCGGGTTCGCTGGGTTTTCATCACGTCGCGATTTTGCCAACCGACTTCGATGCCGAGTGCGCCCGTTTTGAAGCGGCCGGCTGTCCTGCCGTTACCACGCTGATCTCCGCCGCACGAGTGGCCTACATGGATACTCGCAAGGTGCTCGGATGTTTTGTCGAACTGTATGAAGACAACGCGCCTCTGCGAGCCACATTCGCCCGCTGGAAGGCGATTCACGATGAGTGGGATGGCGTGACCGATCCGGTTCGTTATTCCTGATCCAATCAACCACCCGATCCTTACTCTGGAAGCCGACTATGAATGCACTTGCCTTACCCATGGAAATCGCCGGCCGTGTGCTCTTGGGACTGTACTTCCTCATCCCGGGCCTCATGAAAATCGCTGGTTTTGATGGCATGGTCGGCTACATGACACAACATGGCGTGCCAATGACAGTGCCACTGCTGCTGCTGACGACAGCCTTGCAAGTTGGTGGCGGGCTGGCACTCATTGCAGGCTGGCAGACTCGGCTTTTGGCTTTTCTGCTGGCTGGTCTGACCATCGTGATCTGCCTGTACATGCATGACTTCTGGAACCTCTATGAAGGCACCAACCAGCAGCATGAAATGCAGAACTTCATCAAGAACCTCGGCATTTTCGCCGGCTTGTTACTGCTGGCTGCGCACGGGGCACCTCGTTGGTCGCTGGATGCGCGATCCGGCCGAGCCTGAAAGAACAGGGGATAGTCAGCGCGCCGATGGCCGATAAATCGACGTTATCGGTTCGCTGCCTCAATGTCCGATGAGCGCAGCGGAACTTCGTTGCTGGCGAGTTTTTCAGCCGATTCCAGTACTTCGGTCAGGGCGACTTCGAAGCTCTGAACCAAACCGACCAGAGACGTGCCATCGTCTTCTTGCTGGGCTGCGACCAGCGCGAGTTCGAGCGCTTTGGCCGCTTCCTGTAGGCGTGCTGCACCGAAGCTGCCGGCAACACCGCGCAGGTTGTGCGCCAGTCGTTCGGCTTCTTCCAGCTTGCGTTCAATGATGTAAGTTCTGATCTTGGCTGCGGCATCGGAGTAGTAGCGACCAAAATCTCCCATCAGTTTCACAAGCAGTCGCACGTTACCGTTGTGTGCCTTGATGGCCTTGCCCAGATCTATGCCTGGCACACGCCTGGCGGCAAATTCCAGGCTGCTCTCGGCAGCCTCTTCAGCACTCGGATCGCTTGATCGTCGGCCAAGATTGACGTCTTCGGAGGGTGGCAAGTGCAGGGAAATTTCGTGCAGCAGCGTTTCGAAGTCGATTGGCTTGGTGACGTAGCCGTTGCAACCGGCGGCGAGCATCTTGTTGCGTCGATCAGCGAGCGCATCTGCGGATACAGCGATGATCGGAACGGTGAGCCCCTGATCGCGGATGACCTGTGTGGCCTGCATGCCATCCAGTTCAGGCATATGTACGTCCATCAGGACAATGTCGTATTCGTTTTCGGTGATACGGGCGATGGCTTCGCGTCCGTTGACCGCGATATCAACATACGCACCCATGCGACGCAGGAATTCCAGAGCCAGCTGCTGGTTGATGGGATTGTCTTCAGCGACCAGGATGCGTCGGCCTCGCAGATAACCACTGCCAAGACGGCCTTTGCGCTCCACTGGCGTCAATGTCGAATCGACGTCAGGTTTCGCCACGTGGAGCGAGAAAGTGAAGGAGCTTCCCCTGCCAGGTTCCGAGTCGACCAGAATGGTGCCGCCCATCAATTCAACGAGGCGTTTGCAGATGGTCAGACCCAGACCGGTACCGCCATAACGGCGGGTGGTGGAGGTTTCGGCCTGTTCGAATGACTCGAACAATCGGGATTGCTGACTCCGATCGATGCCGATACCACTGTCGATAACAGCGATCTCGAGCTCAAATCCCTTGGTTTCGACTGCTGTTAACGAGGGTGACCGGACCCGGGTTGTCAACGAGATGCCACCTCGGTCGGTGAACTTGATGGCATTGCCGATCAGGTTCACCAAAACCTGGCGCAATCGCAGGCCATCGCCAACGACTACACCACTGGCTGGATACAGGGGGTGGTCACTGAATGCGGAGTTGATCTGAAAGTCGAGGCGTTTGCGTCGCAGATCAGTTCGAAACAGACGGCCGACTTCCTCCAGCACATCGTCAGGGCTGAATGGCCGTTCTTCCAGGGTCAACTTGCCGGCTTCGATCTTGGAAAAGTCGAGCACGTCGGAAACCAGCGACAACAGACTTTCGCCCGCGTCGCGAATACTGGTGAGGTACTCGTGCTGCTTTCGATCAAGATCCGTTTCCAGGGCAAGCCTCGAGAAGCCGACGATGGCGTTCATCGGTGTGCGGATCTCGTGGCTCATGTTCGCCAGGAACTCACTCTTGGCCAGCGTCGCGGCTTCAGCGATCTGCAGTTGTCGGTCGGCTTCGGCGCGTTCAATACGTTCGGTGATATCGATGACTGAGCCATCGACAAAGTTTCCTTCATCGTCACTTTCCGTCAGCCGGGCGGTGAGCGCCATCCAGAAGATTCGTCCATCTGCGGCGACGGTTTCGGCTTCGAAACCGTTCACCAGCTTCTGCTCATCGAGTTCAGAAAGGAACTTCTGGGCTGCGTCGCTGCGCAGAAAAATGCGGTCGATCAGATCCCTGTATTCACTCATCAGCGCAGGCACTGTGGAAAATCCGTAGAGGCGGGCGAAGGTTGGATTGGCGCTGACCAGCTGGCCTTCACCATTGACACGAAACAGCCCCTCGATCGCGTTGTCATACAATGCGCGGTATTGGTCGCGAGTGGCCTGCAGATCAGCATACAGGCGTGCATTTTCGATCGAGATCGCGGCCTGGGATGCGAGCAGGTTCAAGACCTCCACCCGCTGTGTCGTGAACACACCAGTCAGCCATCGATGTTCGACGTAGATCGCGCCGGTGAGCTCGCCTCGATGCAGGATCGGCAGACAAAGGACGGACAACGGGTTGCACCGTTGAACATAAGGATCACGGCCGAAGACCTCATCCCGCCCGGCGTCCTTGAGCACCAGTGGTTCTTTCGTGCGAGCCACAAACTGGATGATGCCGGATGGCACGTCATCGCTTGTGTCGAAGGGCTCCGGTGGAATGCACCGACGAGATACGCCTCCGTCGACTGCGACCACTGCTTCGACGTGCAACTTGCCATCGTGATTCAGCAGCATGCAGGCTTTTTGCGCGCCAGCGTGCTCCAGAACCAGACGCAGCAACTTTTGCAGCACTCGTTCCAGCATGATCTCGCCGGATATGGTCTGTGCGGCGCGCAGGACTGTTGTGGTATCGATCAATCGAGCCGAGTAGTCGACCGTCTCGACACTGGCCGAAGCGGTGTGCAGATCACGGATCGTGAGATCAACGAGATCACCCACAGACAACGAGCCTTGAGCGCGCTGATCCGCA
>JAYSTS010000168.1:0-2620 GCA_043719475.1 Gammaproteobacteria bacterium
GAGAGCCTGCGCTCCGAGAACAGCCGGTGGGCGCTTGAGCCCAGCGCGCCCCAGAGATAACTGTAGGGTTCGCCGGCGATGGTGCGTTTGCCACTCTCGTATTCGCCGATCAGAGTTGCCGGTGCGGGAACCGGAACACCATGCAACACAAGGGCATCGTCCACCATGGGTTCAAACCAGGGTTTGGCGTAGTAGGTAAAGCTCGACTGGGCGCGGTACAGACCACGCACATAGAACCCCATGACCACCACATCGGGTTGATAGCGTCGGCCGATGGACTCGTAGAGCAGCAGCATCTGATCGGGGCCGTAGCCGGATACGCCGAGATTCAGAACCTGCGCATCTGGTCGATGCCGTGCACCGAATAACCGGGCAAAATTCTCATGGTCTTCAACGTATAACCCCTGGGTGAAGCTGTCGCCGATGAACAGGAATCGCTCCTGATCCGCCGGCGTTGCGAGATCGCCAGCAGGTAGGCCATGGCCTTTTTGTCGAACCCAGCCGTCGATGTCAGTGCTGAGCGTCCAGCCAAGTTCAGCGTCAAAGCCTGCCATCGCTTCGGACGCAGGAATCTGCGAGGCCTGGTGTGTGCGCATCCAGTCCCATTCATCACGAGTGGCAGGGTCAGCGTGAGGTGGCAATCGGTCCTTGGCCACGTAGTAGAGTCGCACACTGCCTTCAAGCAGCAGCAGGCCGATCAACGTCGAAACCACGACCAGCAGGAACTCCTTGCGCATCAAGACGGCTCGCGGTCATCAACCCCGAGTCAGACCCAGCAGCCGTTTTTCATGACACGCAGGCGTTTGTGGTCCTGCAATACCCGGACGTCGGTTATGGGATCACCATCGACCAGTAACAGATCGGCCCACGTGTTCGCCTGCAAGGTGCCCAACCTGCCGGCTGGGTCGAATGCCTGGCCGCCATTGCGGGTTGCACAGATGATCGCCTCTGCAGTTGACATGCCAAACAGGTCGACAAAGTACTCAAGATCTTTCGCATAGGTGCCATGAGGTGCGATGCTGATGCCGTAGTCGCCACCGACGACCATGCGGATGCCAGCCTTGCGCAATTTGGCGACCGTAACGACGGTCGCTTCAATTTCTCGTTCGTAACCTTGTGCGCGCACGGTCTCCTTCGTGATGCCGAGCGTCTCGCACTGGGCCAGATATTGAACTTCCCAGGCGATGGCTGGGCCAACAAAAATCTTGTCTTTTCGTTCAGCCAGCAGTTCAACAGCCTCATCGTCCAGGTAGTTGGCGTGACCGATAAAATCAACTCCGGCCCGTACCGCCTGTTTCACTGCGGCGGCGGAACGGGCGTGACATGCCACGCGCATCTTGCGGCGATGGGCTTCATCGACAATGGCGTTCACTTCTTCATCGCAGAAAGAGAGTTCACCAGGCGGGCATTGTGCGTTGATGGCTTCACCATCGATGAAGATCTTGACGATGTCGACGCCCAGCTTGCGTTGTTCCCGAACCGCCTTGCGAAGTTCCCAGGGACCATCGGCAATCTGGCTGAGGCCGCCGGGCGAGTCGATGTTACTTGCGGTTGCGCCGAGATCGCGGCCCGCCGCGAGCAGACGTGGTCCGCGAATTCGCCCGGTGTTGATGGCTTCGCGCAGGGCGACGTCGATCCGATATGTGGAGCCGAAGCTCACTGCCGAAGTGAAGCCGGAATCGAGCATGAGTGACGCATTGCCAACCGCTGTGATCGTCGCTACTTCTACCGAGGTGTCGCCGATGCCAAATGGGCTGACATCTGCAAACGACAGGTGAGCGTGGGTCTCGGTCATGCCCGGCATGACAAATCCACCTTTGGCATCGATGCGGATGGTTTCAGCGGGTACGGTCGGCAACTTCGACGCAGGACCCGCGTAGCGAATCAGGTTGCCTTCGATCCAGACTGCGCCATCGCTGACGACGTTTTCGTCCACGGCGGTGAATACCCGCGCATTGGTGATGACCTGATGTTGATTGCTCATGCGAGTTCCCTGAAGTGCAGTGCGACCGGTGAACATGCCAGAATCCGGGTCGGCTGGGAACCCGTTCCTTTTGCATGAACTCCGACTTCGTGTTACCAAGCGCACCTTCTGCAGCGGGGACTCGCGTGCAAAGCGACAGAACGGCATCGACATCGAAGATCGTGGTGGTACCGGTTACGGACCAGCGTGGACTTGATCAGTTCGTGCGGGTGCCATGGCTGGTGTACGCCGACGATCCTGCCTGGGTGCCGCCCCTCCTGATCGAACGGCTTGAAGCGCTCTCGGACAAAGAACCATTTTTTATGCATGCCAAGTGGCAGGCCTGGGTTGCGCTGGTGGACGGTGTGGCGGTGGGCCGTATCTCGGCGCAGATCGATCAGCACTATCTTGATCGGTACCCGGATCGGAGCGGCTACTTCGGGATGCTGGAGGCCATCGATGACCCCGCCGTGTTCGCGGCCTTGTTTTCAACCGCCGAAGCCTGGCTTCGCGAACGTGGCATGGAACGGGTGGTGGGTCCTTTCAATCTGGGAGTCAACCAGGAAGTCGGCATGCTCTGTGAAGGGTACGAGACTTCGCCTTACTTCCTGATGGGTCATGCACGGCCGTACTATCACGCCCGTGTCGAAGCCCTCG
>JAYSTS010000169.1:0-15517 GCA_043719475.1 Gammaproteobacteria bacterium
CGTCAGCGTCGTCTTGCCATGGTCAACATGACCTATCGTCCCAACGTTCACGTGCGGCTTCTTCCGCTGAAACTTCTCTTTTCCCATGCTCGAATCTCCGGTTGTGCGTCAGTTTTTCTTGATGATGCCCTGGGCAATACTGTCAGGGACTTCGGCGTACTTGTGCGGCTCCATCGTATAGGTCGCGCGGCCTTGGGTCGCCGACCGCAGGTCTGTCGAATATCCAAACATCTCGGACAACGGCACATCAGCGCGGATGATCTTGCCCGCTGGATTCTCATCCATACCCAGGATGATCCCTCGACGTCGATTGAGATCGCCAACAACATCACCCATGTAATCGTCCGGCGTCACAACCTCGACACTCATGATCGGCTCGAGAATGGCTGGACGCGCTTTCAGCGCTGCATCTCGAAGAGCCATTGAACCGGCAATTTTGAACGCCATTTCGGATGAGTCGACTTCGTGGAACGATCCATCGAACAAGGTTGCCTTGACGCCGATCAACGGATAGCCGGCAAGCACGCCGTTTTCCATCTGTTCACGAATACCTTTGTCGACCGCGGGAATGTACTCTCGCGGAACGACGCCGCCAGCGATGCCGTCAACGAACAGATAGGCAGCGTTGCCTTCTTCGTCCACGTGCGGCTCGATCGTGATCCAGACATGCCCATACTGACCACGACCGCCGGTCTGCCGAACGAACTTGCCTTCTTGTTCGACCTTTGCCCGAATCGTCTCTCGGTAGGCTACCTGCGGTTTGCCGATGTTCGCCTCGACGCTGAATTCCCGACGCATCCGATCGACAATGATATCGAGGTGGAGTTCGCCCATACCGGAGATGATGGTTTGACCCGATTCAGGATCTGTGCGGACGCGGAATGAAGGGTCTTCCTGCGCCAGCTTGCCGAGCGCGACGCCCATCTTTTCCTGATCGGCTGTCGACTTCGGTTCCACTGCAACGGAAATGACCGGTTCAGGGAACTCCATTCGCTCCAGCTGAATAATGCTGTTCATTGCACAAAGCGTGTCACCGGTGCTTGCATCCTTAAGGCCGATCGCCGCGGCGATATCGCCACAGTAAACTTCACGAATCTCTTCTCTTTGATTCGCGTGCATCTGCACCATGCGACCTACGCGCTCGCGCTTGCCCCGAGTGGAATTGAAAATCTGGTCGCCGGAATTGAGCGCGCCTGAGTAGACGCGGAAGAAAGTCAGCGTGCCTACAAATGGATCGGTTGCAATCTTGAACGCAAGAGCAGAGAACGGTGCGTCGTCCTTTGCCTCTCGTATCGCTTTGGTGCCGTCCTCAAGTTCACCTTCGATCGCCTTGACCTCTGTCGGCGCAGGCAGATAGTCGACTACTGCGTCGAGCATGGCCTGTACGCCTTTGTTCTTGAACGCAGAACCACACAGAGCGGGAACGATTTCGCCACGAATGGTCCGTGCTCTCAGACCCTTCTTGATCTCGGCCTCGGTCAGCGCTTCGCCCTCGAGATATTTTTCCATCAGGGTGTCATCGGCCTCAGCAGCCGCTTCAACCATTTTTTCGCGCCATTCTTCAGCTTGATCCTGGAACTCTTCAGGGATCTCACCCAGTTGGAAGGTCAAACCCTCGTCGCCTTCATTCCAATGGATGGCCTTCATGCGAACGAGATCGATGATCCCTTTGAAGTTCTCCTCTTCGCCAAGTGCCAACTGGACCGGCACCGGATTGGAGCCAAGGCGGGTGCGGATCTGCTCGACAACTCTTAGGAAACCTGCCCCCTGGCGATCCATCTTGTTGACGAACACCATGCGAGGAACGCCGTACTTATTGGCTTGCCGCCATACTGTTTCGGATTGTGGTTCAACACCAGAGGTCCCACAGAAAACCACGACTGCGCCATCTAAAACACGCAAGCTTCGTTCGACTTCAATCGTGAAATCCACGTGCCCGGGTGTGTCAATAATGTTGATTCGATGTTCTTCGAACTGTTGGCTCATGCCCTTCCAGAAACAGGTTGTGGCCGCGGAGGTAATCGTGATCCCCCGTTCCTGCTCCTGTTCCATCCAGTCCATCGTCGCCGCGCCATCGTGGACTTCCCCGATTTTGTGCAGGCGACCGGTGTAAAACAGGACCCTCTCTGTCGTGGTCGTCTTGCCGGCGTCCACGTGCGCGACAATTCCGATATTGCGATATCGCGACAAAGGCGTTTTGCGAGCCATCGTGCTCTCCTAGAACTGTAGGTAATTCGGGTACGGCTGATCGATGACGCGATCAGTAGCGGTAATGCGAGAACATCTTGTTGGCTTCCGCCATTCGATGTGTGTCTTCGCGCTTACGAACCGCTGTCCCTCGACCTTCTGCTGCGTCCTGCAACTCGCCGGCAAGGCGGGCCGCCATGGACTTCTCACCGCGCTTTCGGGCGCTGTCGACAATCCAGCGCATCGCCAAGGCATGGCGACGACTGGCGCGAACTTCGACTGGCACCTGGTACGTTGCACCGCCAACACGACGAGACTTCACTTCGACGTACGGCGCCACTGACTCGAGCGCGCGCTCGAAAATCTCAACCGCATTGGTACGATTGCCTCGCTCTTCAATACGTGTGAGAGCACCGTAAACAATTCGTTCAGCAACGGCTTTTTTACCGCTGGTCATCACATGGTTGATGAATTTGGCTACGGTCTGATTGTGATACTTCGGATCGGGCAGGATTTCCCGTTTCGCGACGACGCGTCTTCTTGGCATTTCGGCTCCCTTTCTTCAGGTGGTTCCCGCAGTATTGGCGGGCCTTACTGGAGTATGTGTTTTGGAATCTGAACGAGTTACTTTGGCCGCTTGGCTCCGTATTTGGATCGGCCCTGGCGACGGGTTGTTACACCTGACGTATCCAGCGTACCGCGCACAGTATGGTAGCGAACACCCGGGAGATCCTTGACACGACCGCCGCGGATCAACACGACAGAGTGCTCCTGCAGGTTGTGACCTTCTCCACCGATGTAGGAAGTCACTTCATAACCGTTGGTCAGCCGAACACGGCAGACTTTTCGGAGAGCGGAGTTCGGCTTTTTCGGCGTAGTCGTGTACACACGGGTGCAGACACCTCGCTTTTGCGGGCAGCCCTGCAGAGCCGGAACAATGTTCTTCGTTACTTTCTGTTTGCGCGGCTTGCGTACAAGCTGGCTGATGGTCGCCATAGTGTCATGTTCTCTGTTTACCCCACCGGGGTTTTCTTATGCGCTTGATGCGCCCCCGCGAAGGGGCGCGAATTCTAATGTCTGATTGAAGTGATACGCAACCTCGGCTTGCCGAAAAGCAGGCCGAGGCACTCTATGAATGCATCTTAGCCCGCCGAGTTGAGTGCCTCGGACAGAGCCGCTTCAATTTCATCTGCCGTCACGGTGTGCTCCTTCGCATTCCGCGCAGCGATTTCATCGCTACGACGACGACGACGATCGCTGTGGTAGGTGAGGCCGGTTCCCGCTGGAATGAGCCGACCAACTACGACGTTCTCCTTCAATCCACGCAGGAAGTCCTGTTTGCCAGTCACCGCCGCCTCGGTTAGTACCCGAGTGGTTTCCTGGAAGGATGCAGCCGAGATGAACGATTCAGTCGCCAGTGACGCCTTGGTTATCCCAAGCAAAATCCTCAAGAATTCTGCCGGAAGCTTGTTCTCGCTCACCTGTGCGCGGTTGATCACTCGAACATTTGCGTATTCAAGCTGCTCACCACGAATCAGATTACTCTCGCCCGAGTCAACTATTTCTACCTTGCGAAGCATCTGACGGACGATAACTTCGATGTGCTTGTCATTGATCTTCACACCCTGCAGACGATAGACCTCCTGGATTTCGCCGATGATGTAGCGAGCTAAAGCTTCGACGCCTTTCAAGCGCACGATGTCGTGCGGATTGTCAGGGCCATCGCACACCTTCTCACCCTTCGCAACGAACTCGCCCTCATACACGCCGATATTTCGCCACTTCGGAATCAGCGTTTCGTCTGCGTCACCTTCAAGAGGCGTAATGACCAGACGACGTTTGCCCTTTGTTTCTTTGCCGAAACTGACGTTGCCACTGATCTCCGCAAGAATCGCCGGCTCCTTCGGCTTGCGGGCCTCGAAGAGGTCTGCAACACGTGGCAAGCCCCCTGTGATGTCCCTGTTCTTGGAACCCTGTTGTGGAATGCGGGCGATAATATCGCCAACGCCTACCGAGTCGCCGTTTTGCAGCGACAGGATCGCATCGTTGGGCAACAAGTAATGTGCAGGGATGTCCGTACTCGGCAACAGGACAGAAGCGCCCTTGGCGTCGATCAGACGTACTGCCGGACGAAGATCCTTGCCCGCGCTGGGACGATCCTTGGGATCGAGAACGTTGATGTTGGTCAATCCCGTCAGCTCGTCCGTCTGACGAGTTACCGACAGACCTTCTTCCATGTCATCGAGTACTACCAGACCAGCCACTTCCGTGACAATCGGGTGGGTGTGAGGATCCCATTGTGCGATGACTTGACCGGCTTCCACCTTCTGGTGGTCACCAACTGAAATTACCGCACCATAAGGTAACCGGTAGCGCTCACGCTCGCGGCCGACTTCATCCGCCACCGCGATTTCACCGGAGCGAGATACTGCCACCAACTCACCGCTGATGCGCTGCACGGTTTTCAGATTGTGCAGACGAACCGTACCACCATGCTTGACCTGAATATTGTCCACTGCAGTTGCACGAGATGCCGCACCACCGATGTGGAACGTTCGCATCGTGAGCTGAGTTCCTGGCTCCCCTATGGACTGGGCAGCGATTACACCCACTGCCTCACCAATATTGACCAAATGGCCCCGAGCCAGATCGCGTCCGTAGCATGTGCTGCAGATCCCATAATGCGTGTCACACGTAATCGCCGACCGCACCATGATCTCGTCGATACCGAGCGAATCCAGGCGATCGACCCAGGTCTCATCCAGCATCGTTCCCTGCTCGATGATGATGGTCTTGCCGTCAGCTGCATAAACGTTTTGCGCTGCAACGCGGCCGAGTACTCGATCCTTCAACGGCTCAACCACATCGCCGCCTTCAATGATGGCGCTGATCGTCAATCCGTTCTCGGTACCACAATCATCTTCAGTGATAACCACATCCTGAGCCACGTCGACCAGACGTCGAGTCAGATAGCCAGAGTTCGCAGTCTTCAGCGCCGTGTCGGCAAGACCTTTTCGCGCTCCGTGAGTGGAGATGAAGTACTCGTTGACGTTCAGACCTTCGCGGAAGTTGGCAGTAATGGCGTTTTCAATGATGCTGCCGTCTGGGCGGGTCATGAGACCCCGCATGCCAGCCAGCTGCCGGATCTGCGCCGGTGATCCACGCGCACCCGAGTCTGCATACATGTAGACGCTGTTGAACGACGCCTGCTCGACTTGTTCACCGCGGATGTTGGTCACGACCTCCTTGGAGATGCCTTCCATCATCGAGCGGGCAACCAGGTCATTAGCGCGCGACCAGATGTCGACTACCTTGTTGTACTTCTCTCCCTGCGTAACTAGACCAGAGGCGTACTGTGCTTCAATTTCAGCAACTTCGCGTTCGGCCTCACCAATGATCTCACCTTTATCACGCGGGATAACAAAGTCGTCCACACCAATTGATGACCCAGAGGTAGTCGAATAGGCAAAGCCGGTGTACATGAGTTGGTCGGCAAAAATCACCGTTTCCTTCAGACCGACATTGCGGTAGCACTCGTTGATCAGCCGCGAAATCGACTTCTTGTCCATGGCCTTGTTGACCAACTCGAACGAGAGACGATTCGGTACGACCTCATAGAACAGTGCTCGACCTACCGTCGTGTCGTACACTTTACGACGAGGACGGAATTGACCCGCGTCGTCTTCAACCTGCTCAGAGATTCTCACTTTCACTCGCGCATGCAGATCTACTTCATCGCAGATATAGGCACGATGCGCTTCGTTGACATCCGCAAACATGCGGCCTTCACCTTTCGCTCCGATGCGGTCGCGTGTCATGTAGTACACGCCGAGCACAACGTCCTGTGACGGAACGATGATCGGCTCACCACTGGCGGGCGAGAGGATGTTGTTGGTCGACATCATCAGCGCACGCGCTTCGAGCTGAGCTTCCAGTGTCAAAGGCACATGGACTGCCATCTGGTCGCCGTCGAAGTCGGCGTTGTACGCAGTACAAACCAGAGGATGCAGCTGAATCGCCTTACCTTCAATCAGAACGGGCTCGAACGCCTGGATACCAAGTCTGTGCAGTGTCGGCGCACGGTTGAGCAGCACGGGGTGCTCACGAATAACCTCTGCAAGAATATCCCAGACTTCGGCCGTCTCACGCTCAACCATTTTCTTGGCTGCTTTGATCGTGGTTGCGAGACCACGTGTTTCCAGCTTGCCAAAAATGAACGGCTTGAACAGCTCGAGCGCCATCTTCTTCGGCAATCCGCACTGATGCAGTCGCAGTGTTGGTCCAACGACGATGACCGAGCGTCCGGAATAATCGACTCGCTTTCCGAGCAGGTTCTGTCGGAATCGTCCTTGCTTGCCTTTGATCATGTCGGCCAGGGACTTCAGCGGCCGCTTGTTCGAGCCTGTGATGGCTCGACCGCGTCGACCGTTGTCGAGCAGCGCATCCACAGCTTCCTGCAACATTCGCTTCTCATTGCGCACGATAATGTCTGGCGCTGACAGATCGAGCAGCCGCTTCAATCGATTATTGCGATTGATTACTCGACGATAGAGATCATTGAGATCAGACGTCGCAAATCGACCACCATCCAATGGCACGAGCGGCCGCAGATCTGGCGGCAGCACGGGCAACACATTCATGATCATCCAGTCGGGTTTGTTGCCCGATCGCTGGAACGCTTCCATTAGCTTGAGACGCTTGGACAGCTTTTTGATCTTCGTTTCAGAATTGGTGGCAGGAATTTCTTCACGCAAGCGAAGGATTTCGCTATCAAGCTCAAGTGCCTTTAGCAATTCCTGTACCGCTTCTGCGCCCATGCGCGCATCGAATTCGTCGCCGTACTCTTCCAGCTTGGTGTAGTACTCCTCGTCGGAGAGCAGCTGGCCTATCTGCAAGTCAGTCAGACCAGGATCAATGACTGCGTAGTATTCGAAATACAGCACACGTTCTATATCCCGCAACGTCATGTCGAGCAACAGGCCGATACGACTTGGCAGTGACTTCAAGAACCAGATGTGTGCAACCGGGCTCGCCAGCTCAATGTGGCCCATCCGTTCGCGACGTACTTTCGTCAGCGTGACTTCCACGCCACACTTCTCACAAATCACACCACGATGTTTCAGCCGCTTGTACTTGCCGCACAAGCACTCATAGTCCTTGATAGGTCCGAAGATTCGAGCGCAGAACAGTCCATCACGTTCCGGTTTGAAAGTCCGGTAATTGATGGTCTCGGGTTTTTTAACCTCACCATAGGACCACGATCGAATCAGATCCGGAGATGCCAGACCGATTTTGAGCGCATCGAAATCGTCGACGCTGCCCTGAGCCTTCAACAAATTCAGAAGATCTTTCACTTACACGCTCCTATTCAGCTTCCAGCTCTATGTTGATCGCCAGCGATCGGATTTCCTTCACGAGTACGTTGAAGGACTCCGGCATGCCAGGTTCCATCCGGAAGTCGCCGTCCACAATGTTCTTGTACATCTTGGTTCGTCCGGTGACGTCGTCTGACTTGACCGTCAGCATCTCCTGCAACGTATATGCAGCACCGTAAGCCTCCAGCGCCCACACTTCCATCTCCCCGAACCGCTGACCACCGAACTGAGCCTTACCACCCAAGGGTTGCTGGGTCACAAGGCTATACGAACCCGTTGAGCGGGCATGCATCTTGTCATCGACCAGGTGGTTCAGTTTCAGCATGTACATATAGCCGACTGTTACCGGCCGATCGAACTTCTCGCCTGTCCGACCATCGAACAGCGTTGTTTGGCCACTCGTCGGAAGCCCGGCAATTTCGAGCATCCGCTTGATCTCAGTCTCAGACGCGCCATCAAACGCCGGCGTGGCGATCGGCAAACCACCCTTCAGGTTGGTCGCCAATTCGAAGATCTCGGTATCTGTCAACGAGTCGAGATCGACCTTACGCTGACCGACCCCGTTGTAGACCTTGTCGAGGTATGCACGAACTTCGGCAATCTTGGCGTGCACTTCCAGCATTCTGGTGATTTGCTCGCCAACGCCCTTCACCGCCCAGCCAAGGTGCGCCTCCAGAACCTGACCGACGTTCATTCGACTCGGAACACCGAGAGGATTAAGGACGATGTCTACTGGTTGACCATTTTCGTCATACGGCATGTCTTCGACGGGCATGATCACGGAGATAACACCTTTGTTCCCATGCCGACCAGCCATCTTGTCACCAGGCTGAATGCGACGCTTGATCGCCAGATAGACCTTCACGATCTTCAGAACACCAGGAGCAAGATCATCACCGCTCTCCAGCTTGGTCTTCTGATCCTTGAACGTTGCTTCCTGTTGTTCCTTCTTGTCTTTCAGATGTTGCTCGGCCGCATCCAGCTGGTTGTTGAGCGCATCATCAGCCATTCGGATCTTGAACCACTCGTCATTCCCGAGTGCTGCCAGGTACTCACTATCGATAACACCACCTTTGACCAATCCAGGTGCACTTGCTGCCTGGTTACCAAGCAGCGCTCGACGAAGCCGTTCGAAGGCATCAATTTCTACGATACGGAATTCATCGGCGAGGTCTTTGCGTACCTGTGCGAGCTGTTGTTGTCCGATGTCCTTCGCGCGCTGATCCTTTTCGACCCCATCTCGTGTGAAAACCTGAACATCAATAACAGTTCCCTTCACGCTGGTCGGAACACGCAGACTGGTGTCCTTCACGTCGGAGGCTTTCTCACCAAAAATTGCACGCAGCAGTTTTTCTTCTGGAGTGAGTTGGGTTTCGCCCTTCGGGGTGACCTTGCCAACAAGGATGTCACCGGCGAGTACTTCTGCGCCAATGTAAACCACACCGGATTCGTCCAGCTTCGAAAGCGCACCTTCACCGACATTCGGAATGTCGCAGGTGATCTCTTCAGGTCCCAACCGGCTGTCACGCGCCACACAGGTGAGCTCCTGAATGTGGATGCTGGTAAACCGGTCTTCCTGGACTACACGCTCAGATACAAGGATCGAGTCTTCGTAGTTGTAACCATTCCAGGGCATGAACGCGATGCGCATATTTTGCCCGAGCGCAAGTTCACCTTTATCAACAGACGGGCCATCGGCCAGGACATCACCGCGAGCAATGATGTCACCAGGTTTCACCAACGGTCGTTGATTGATGCACGTACTCTGGTTTGAGCGGGTGAATTTGGTGAGGTTATAAATGTCCACACCGGCTTCGCCCGCAGACGTTTCAGCATCCGCCACACGGACCACGATACGGCCGGCGTCAACACTGTCGACAACACCACCGCGAGCGGCAATAGCGCAGACGCCTGAGTCCCTGGCTACCGCGCGTTCCATCCCGGTACCGATCAATGGCTTTTCTGCACGCAAGGTCGGCACTGCCTGGCGCTGCATGTTGCTGCCCATCAGTGCACGGTTGGCATCGTCGTGCTCCAGGAACGGAATCAACGCCGCAGCGACTGATACGACCTGTTTGGGAGAGACGTCCATGTAGTCCACGTTTTCGCGATTGGTCCGCGTGAACTCATTCTGGTGACGTACGTCCACCATGTCCTGCGTGAATCGGCTATCGCTGTCGAGTATCGCACTCGCCTGAGCAATGATGAACTCGGCCTCATCAATCGCAGACAGGTAGTCAACCTGATTTGAGACTTTGCCATCGATTACCTTTCGGTAAGGTGACTCGAGGAAACCGTACTCATTGGTGCGGGCATAAGTCGCCAAACTGTTGATCAGCCCGATGTTCGGGCCTTCCGGCGTCTCGATCGGGCAAACGCGACCGTAGTGCGTTGGATGCACATCACGCACTTCGAAACCGGCCCGCTCCCGCGTCAGACCACCCGGCCCGAGTGCCGAAACGCGGCGTTTGTGTGTCACTTCCGACAGTGGGTTGTTCTGGTCCATGAATTGGGACAGCTGGCTTGATCCGAAGAATTCCTTGATCGCGGCAGCCACCGGTTTGGCGTTGATCATATCTTGCGGCATGAGACCTTCGCTTTCCGCAAGACTCAGTCGCTCTTTCACTGCTCGCTCAACCCGGATCAGGCCGACGCGAAACGCGTTTTCGGCCATCTCTCCAACACTACGAACACGTCGGTTACCCAAGTGGTCGATATCGTCAACTGTGCCTTTGCCATTGCGAATATCGATTAGCGTTCGCAGCACATCAATGATGTCTTCTCGCGCCAAAGTGCCTTCGCCGACTATTTCTTCACGCCCAAGACGACGGTTGAACTTCATGCGTCCGACGTTCGTCAGGTCATAACGCTCAGAGGAGAAAAACAAGTTGTTGAACAAGTTTTCTGCTGCTTCCTTCGTCGGTGGCTCTCCGGGACGCATCATCCGATAAATTTCGACCAGCGCCTCCAGCCGATTGCTGGATGGGTCGATTCGCAGTGTGTCCGACATGAACGGACCACAATCGAGTTCATTGGTGTAGATCGTCTCGACATCAGAAACACCAGACTTCTGCAGCTTGTCGAGAATCTCGTTGGTGATGATCGAGTTGCACGAAACAATGATCTCTCCTGTCGACTTGTCTACGAGATCTCGTGCAACGGTTCTCTCAAGTAGATATTCGCGTGGCACATCGAGAGTCTTCAGACCACTCTGCTCAAGCAATCGGACGTGACGTGCAGTCACCCGCTTGCCCGCCTCGACAATGACACGCCCACTTTGATCGGTTATATCAAAAGTCGCTACGTCGCCTCTCAATCTTTCTGGAATGAGATCGATCGTGAAGCCGTCAGCCTTGACGTGAAATACGTTCTTTTCGAAGAAAAGATCAAGAATCTCTTCAGACTTGTATTCAAGTGCGCGCAAGAGAATCGTCGCCGGCAATTTGCGTCGACGGTCGATGCGTACAAACACGCAATCCTTCGGGTCAAATTCGAAGTCGAGCCATGAACCACGGTAGGGAATGACTCGTGCAGAGTAGAGCAGCTTGCCCGAAGAATGTGTCTTGCCACGGTCGTGATCAAAAAAGACGCCTGGGGATCTGTGCAACTGTGAAACCACAACACGTTCGGTGCCGTTCACAACAAAGGTGCCGTTTTCAGTCATGAGCGGAATTTCGCCCATGTAGACTTCTTGTTCCTTGACGTCCTTGATGGCCTTGTTACCTGACTCCTTGTCATAAATGATCAAGCGCACTTTGACACGCAGCGGTGCAGCGTAGGTGGAACCTCGGAGCATGCACTCCTTCACATTGAACGGCGGCGTACCAAGTCGGTAGTCGACGTACTCAAGCGCCGCACTTCCTGAATAACTGACAATGGGGAACACGGAGCGAAACGCAGTGTGCAGACCAACGTCTGTCCGTTGCTCCGGTCCTTTCCCAATCTGGAGGAAATGACTATAGGAATCGACCTGGATAGCAAGCAGATACGGCAACTCGACCGCCTCAGGAAGCTTGCCAAAGTCCTTCCGAATCCGCTTTTTCTCGGTAAAGCTATACGCCATACGTTTCTCCCAGAAGTGTTACGTTACCCAGCCCGTTGATGTTACGGCCATCAGGCAACGGCCAAAGGCCGGCACACAGAATTTCCCGTGTGCCAGCCCGCTTTCAGAACAGCAGTAGCGCGTTATCAACGCGAACTACTTCAACTCCACCGAAGCTCCAGCTTCTTCGAGCTGCTTCTTCACATCCTCGGCTTCAGCTTTGCTGATGCCTTCTTTGACATTCGACGGTGCTTGATCAACCACGTCCTTAGCTTCCTTCAACCCCAAACCGGTCAAGGCACGAACCACTTTGATGACGTTGACCTTTTTTTCACCGGCCGCCTTCAAGATCACCGTGAATTCAGTCTGCTCTTCAACTACTGCACCACCACCATCTGCTGCGGCAGCTGGAGCGGCAGCCACTGCGACCGCTGCAGTGACGCCAAACTTCTCTTCCATCGCCGAGATCAACTCGACTACATCCATCACGCTCATCTGAGCGATTGCTTCAAGAATTTCGTCTTTGGACAATGCCATTATGTGTTCTCCTGTTTTCTCTCAATTCGTTCTGTTCGTGCTGACAGTCAAACTGTCGCCTCTTTTTGGTCTCGAATGGCCGCAATCGTACGTACCAGCTTGCCGGGAACTTCGTTCATCGTGCGAGCCAGTTTGGCAATTGGTGCTTGCAGTACAGCCAACAACATCGCCAGTGCCTGCTCTTTGGTTGGGAGCTTAGCCAAGCGATCGATATCACTGGCTGCCAACAACTTGCCGCCGATCGACAGCGCTTTGATCTGGAGTTTGTCGTACTCCTTAGCGCAGTCCTTCAGCAGACGAGCAGCGGCGCCGGGATCATCCTTCGAAAATGCCAGCAGCGTCGGTCCGGTAAATGCCTCCTGGAGACACTCATACTCCGTTCCTTGCAACGCTCGACGAGCGAGCGTGTTCCGAATGACACGAAGATAGACACCCGACTCACGCGCTCTTTTGCGCATACTTGTCAGTTGCGTCACTGTCATGCCTCGGTAATCTGCCAGCACTGCCGAAAGGGCTTTCACCGCAACTTCATTGACCTCGGCAACAATGATCTGTTTTTGCTCGAGTCTCAGTGCCACTGTTTACTCCTTGGATATCGCCGATATCCGTTATGTTTATTCACGCACTTGCACTGCATGAACCCTACGGCGACTCCAAGCCAGGAACACACTGCGTTCCACGGAATTGAGCCAGGCCGTCTGCGTAGGCTTTGCATTAAGGCATGTGCACCGAGGTACCAGCCGCCATACGGTTTTTGACGGTTGTGCTGCCAACCCGAACATGCCAGGCGGCAACACTCCTTCAAACTTGTCTGATCGAGAACACCCTGTGTACTCAGGCCTCCAGCGAGGTCTGATCTACCAACACTCCCGGACCCATTGTCGTCGAGAGCATGATCTTCTTCAGGTAAATACCTTTTGCAGAAGCAGGCTTTGCGCGTCGAAGGTCACTTAACAAAGCCTCGAGGTTTTCCTTCACCTGCAGTGAACCAAAACCAACTTTGCCCAAACTGCCGTGAATGATGCCTGCCTTGTCAGTACGAAACTGCACTTGGCCCGCTTTCGCATTCTTCACCGCAGTTGCAACATCTGGTGTCACGGTCCCGGTCTTCGGGTTCGGCATCAAGCCGCGAGGGCCAAGAATCTTTCCCAACTGGCCAACAATGCGCATCGTATCCGGCGAGGCAATAACAACATCGAAGTCCAGATTGCCAGCTTTCACCTGCTCGGCGAGATCTTCTAGACCAACGATGTCAGCGCCAGCATTCTTGGCTGCTTCGGCCGCCGCGCCTTGTGCGAATACTGCGACCCGCGTTGTTTTGCCAGTACCGTGGGGCAATGTTGTCGCACCACGAACTACCTGATCAGATTTACGCGGATCGACACCCAGATTGATGGACACGTCGATTGATTCGACGAATTTCGTCTTGGCAATTTCAGTCAAGAGGTTGACTGCTTCGTCGATCGGATATGCTTTGGTCCGATCAACTTTGCTGTCGATCATCTGCATCCGTTTCGTGAGCTTAGGCATCTATACTCCCTCCACATCGATTCCGGCACTTCGTGCGCTGCCTGCGATAGTCCGCACGGCGGCATCAAGATCAGCAGCAGTGAGATCCGGCATCTTCAGCCTTGCAACGTCTTCGAGTTGGGCTCGAGTTGCTTTGCCAACCTTTACCGAATTTGGAGTCGCGCTTCCCTTGGTGATTCCGATCGCCTTTCGAAGTAACACCGAAGCCGGGGGTGTTTTCATGACAAACGTATAAGAACGGTCTGAATACACCGTGATAATTACGGGTATCGGCAACCCCAGTTCTAGATGCTGAGTCTGAGCGTTAAAGGACTTACAGAAGTCCATGATGTTAACCCCATGCTGACCCAGAGCCGGACCAACCGGTGGACTGGGATTGGCCTGTCCGGCCTTCACTTGCAACTTGACGTATGCAGTGATCTTGCTTGCCATATCTGCTCCTGTTTGGGTGCTAACGTACTGCCGTTTTAGGCTCGTACTCCCCGACTACGTTTACCTCATGCCAAGATCGACAAAGAGGCTCGTTTCGTTTGCGCATGCCGTATTGCATACGACTTGTCGACACAGTCCGACAAATCGAACGTGTGCTTCGTCAGGCCTTTTCGACCTGACTGAAATCCAGTTCGACTGGTGTCGAACGACCGAATATCGTGACCGCGACATTGAGGCGATTCTTTTCGTAATTCACTTCTTCGACGATGCCGTTAAAGTCGTTGAATGGTCCGTCCACGACACGAACAACCTCCCCCGGCTCAAAGACCGTCTTGGGTGTCGCTTTCTCACTGCCAACCCTGATTCGATCAAGGATCGCTTGTGCTTCCTTGTCTGACAGTGGCGCGGGCTTGTCGGCCTTACCTCCGATGAAACCCATCACGCGAGGCGTTTCTTTAACGAGGTGCCATGTCTCGTCATTCAGTTCCATTTCCACCAGAACGTAGCCCGGGAAGAACTTTCGTTCGCTGCGTCGCTTCTGACCTGCTCGCATTTCGACCACTTCTTCGGACGGCACCAGAATCTCATCGAAAAACTCGCCCAGCGATGAAAGGGCGACACGCTCTTTCAATGCTCGCGCAACGCTTTTCTCGAAACCGGAATAGGCGTGCACGACGTACCATCTCTTTGCCATTTCGCTTTTTTCCTGTTTACGCCGTAGAACCGGTAACTCGATACTTGAAACAACCCACTGTGATTCCAACGCTATCCGATAACTGCCGTCACCAAGGCGCTTAGCGCCCAATCCAGCAGCCACAACAGCATCGAAAAGATGGCGATCAGGACAAGCACCACGAGTGTCGTCTGGGTTGTCTCCTGATTGGACGGCCAAACGACGCGTCGTATTTCACTTCGCGCCTCGCGAATCAATTCAAGCGCGGCAGCGCCCTTTTCGGTGAGTGAACCAACATAGATTGCAGCGCCCCCCACCAACAGCACTCCCACTACACGCAACAACAAGGACTGATCCTGAAAATACCAGTTCCCGACGATCGCAGCCGTAGCAAGAACGGCGACAACGAACCACTTGACCCAATCCAGCGCTGCTGAAGTTCCGACTTCTGAGCTAGTTGTCACACGTATCAAACCTCTATCTTGCCGGTAGTGGCAGGCCAGGAGGGAATCGAACCCCCAACCTGCGGTTTTGGAGACCGCCGCTCTGCCAATTGAGCTACTGGCCTAATGCTCTATGTGCCGATCCAGGAACGATTCGCCACTTCGAACCCCCCTATGGGGTGACTCGAGGCGCTTACAGTCTACTTCACGATCTGCGTAACGACACCCGAGCCGACCGTTCGACCGCCCTCACGGATTGCAAACCGCTGCTTCAACTCCATCGCAATCGGACTGATCA
>JAYSTS010000170.1:0-5618 GCA_043719475.1 Gammaproteobacteria bacterium
CCATACCGACAGAAGATCGTTCGAGAGCACGGCTTAGGCTTTGCACGCGGCGATGAAGTTGGCCGGTTTCTGCTGGGCTCGACGGTCATTCTCGCGTTCGAACGCGACGCAGTTCGTCTGGAAGACAGACTCATTGCTGGTCGGCCGGTTCGGATGGGAGAAACCATCGCACAACCTCTGGTGACACGGCTGCACCGTTGAACGCCAACAGGCATCGTTGGTGATGCCTTGTCAACCCTGGGCGGGGAACGTAAGCACCTCGTGAATGTGTCGATTTTCTTGTTGCAGCATGAGTAGTCGATCTACACCAACAGCAACCCCGGCACACGATGGAATGCCGTGTGCATTGGCCGCAAGGAAGGCTTCATCCAGGTTGATTTCGGTTTTACCGAGTATTCGGCGTCGGGCGTTGTCGGCGGTGAATCGCTTTCGCAACTGCGCCGCATCGCCGTTCTCATGGTAGCCGTTGGCGATCTCCACTCCCGTAACAATCAACTCGAAACGCGCTGCCGTCTCGCCATCGGCATGCAAACGGGCAAGCGCGGCCTGACCGCGCGGAAAGTGGGTGACGAAGCAGCGTCCATCCAACGCGGTGCAGGCTTGTGCATAGGCAAGATCTGCAGCATCACCTGACAAGTCTGCCGCAACCAGATCGCCATACATGACCTGACGATATGACGCAGCACCGAGCAAGGTATCCACCAGTGATGCGAGTTCCTGCATCAGCTGCTGATCATCGAAGCCGGGGCGATACCACTCGAGCAACGTGAATTCAGGGTTGTGCCATCGACCGCACTCACCGGCCCGGAATACCGGGCCGAGCTGATAGATGGCTGGCGCACCAGCCGCCAGCAGCCGTTTCATCGCATATTCAGGCGAGGTCTGCAGCCATCCGCCGCCGAGCACGGCGATCGAATCGATCATTGGCTCGGTGACGGTATCGGGCATCAAAACCGGGGTCTGCACTTCGAGGACATCCAGACGCCGGAAGAATTCTCGAATGTCGGCCAGCAACTGACCACGCGCGATCAGCGCCGCGACCTCTGCGGTCGGGCGCCAAGAGGGAAAAGAACGCCGGGTATCAATGTCAGCGAACCCGATTGACGTATTCCTTGTTGCGCGTGTCGACCCGCAGCACATCCCCTTCATTGACAAATAACGGGACGCGCACAACAGCACCGGAAGAAAGTGTCGCCGGTTTGGATGCGCCGGTCGCTGTGTCTCCCTTCAAGCCTGGGTCACATCGAACGACCGCAAGTTCCACAAAGTTTGGTGCCGCAATGGAAATGGGCTGGTCATTCCAAAGGATGACCTGGAATTTGTCCTGCTCTCGCAACCACTCCTTGGCATCGGCAACGAGATTCTCCGAAGCCGCGAATTGTTCGAAGCTGCCGTCTGTTTTCATGAAGTGATAGAACTCTCCATCGTTGTAGAGATATTCCATTTCCGCTTCCATGACATCTGCGCCGTCGAGACTGTCGCCTGACTTGAACGTACGCTCCCAGACACGACCGGTCTTGAGATTGCGGAGTTTGACCCGGTTGAAAGCCTGCCCCTTGCCTGGCTTGACGTACTCATTCTCCAGGATCGAACAGGGATCACCTTCGAGCATCACTTTGATGCCGCTCTTGAATTCATTGGTACTATAGGTCGCCATTGGCTGATACCGCTGTTGCAGAAAAAGGCGCGCATGATACCCGTGAATCCTGAACCGTGGGAGCCCGACACTTGGCGCTTGTTCCTCAAGCATGCCGTTCGTACCAGTCACGCCCTGCTACAGGAAGTTGGTCTGTCGACTACGGATGCAGACTCGACGCCAGATTTTCCGGTTCGAGTACCCGCTCCTTTCATCGCTCGCATGCGGCGCGGCGATCAGCGCGACCCGCTGTTGCTGCAGGTACTGGCGAACTTGAGCGAGCGCCTGGTCATGCCAGGATTTGTTGCCGACGCAGTCAACGAGATCGGCCGATTCCGCGCTCCAGGGCTGATTCAGAAGTACGCTCATCGTGCTCTGCTGATTGCCAGTCCAGCCTGCGCTGTTCACTGTCGCTACTGTTTCCGCCGCGAATTTCCGTACCAAGATCATCCTCCAGGCGCACTGCAGGACGCCCTCGAAGTCATTCGCAACGATGATTCCCTGACCGAGATCATCCTGTCTGGCGGCGACCCGCTGACCCTTTCGGACGAGGCATTCACAGCACTGTTCAACAGTATTGTGGCCGTGCCTCATATCCGCCGGGTGCGCATACACACCCGGCTGCCCGTGGTGTTGCCACAACGAGCGACGAGGGCACTGCTACAGACGCTGGCCGAGTCTGCGAAACCCGTGGTCATGGTCGTGCATGTGAATCACGCTCGAGAACTCGATATCGACACCCATCGTGCATTCACGCTGCTCCGTCGAGCCGGGGTGACCCTGCTCAACCAATCGGTACTTCTGAAAGACATCAACGACTCGGCCGACGCTCAGTGCGATCTGGCACATCAGCTCTTCGAGCAGGGCGTACTGCCCTATTACCTGCATCTGCTGGACCGCGTGCGCGGAACACATGCTTTCGAAGTCCCAGAACCCGCAGTGCAACCCTTGCTACGCGAAATGCACGCGCGGCTACCGGGCTATCTTCTCCCTCGATTGGTTCGTGAGATCGGTGGTGAGCCGGGCAAGAGCCTGATTGCCATGGACCCTGCCGCCCGCGCCAGAGCCCCAACGGACCGGCTAGCGCCGAGCGCCGAGCCGCCACCATCACCACCACCACCAGTCAACATCGCCTAAGGGTCTGAACGGCGCTCAGCGACCGTCTCGCGCCGTCCAATCATCCAGAGATTTGAGTGTCGTCTGAATGAACGGGCTGCGTATGGCGAGCCACAGAAATCCATCGGCAATGGCTTTCCCCGGTTGGCGCAGAGGGCGCTCCACGTGCAGCAGCAGAATCACACGATCATCCTGAGTGTCGTTCCACACCTCGTGATCGTAGGTGTCGTCGAAAATCAGAAATTTACCAGCTTCCCAATTGTAATCTTTGCCATCGATGGCGATTCGACACTTGCTGCGATCCTTCGGGATCTGCAGGCCGAGATGACAGGTGATCATCCCATTCGTTGGCCCGTAATGTCGCGGCAGGTGCGTGCCAGGCGTGTGAATTGAGAAGAACGCCGAAATGAGCCCTGGGATGGCCTTGACCAACTCGTTAGTTACCGGGCAACGGGCGGTATTGTTTTCCACCTGATATCGGTAACCCCAAAGGAAAAACACCTTCCATTTGTCGTCGGTTGCGATGCGGCTATGGTCCGGCGACACCACACGAAGCGCAGGCACATCGTCGGGGCGTTCGAGCACCTTGAGCGCCTCGTCACGAATGGACTCCCAGTTGGCCTCCAGGCGCGGCACCCAATCGAACACATCGCGTCCAAATACGGGCGGATTGCCAATTTTTGAAGACAGTCCTACAAACCAGTGAATGGGCGGGCGGATATAGAACCCGAACCAGAACACCGTGCGGCGGAAAACGTATGCCATACCCGCACGTGCGCGGTGCAGGATTCTGGTATCAGCGACTTGCATTGGCCTGACTCACAGCCTCGAAAGGATCCTCAGCGCGCTATTACACCAAATTCGGTCGAGGGCAGCGATGCTAGCCTCCGAAATAAAACACGCTACACTGCGCCCGCCACGAAAATGCAGGTCAAACAAAGCGTGAATCCACCTTGAATCCACCAATGGTGGGACGGCCAGCGCAGCCAGCGAGCGGACCACCCGCCAACCGCGGCCCCGAGCCGGCGCTGTGCTCGCTGCAACTTCCGGTCGTCTCGCTTGAACATGACGGCATAACAACGCTGCGCGACCACATCGCGCGACATACGCCAATGTTGATAACGGACCTCGCCGCCGCGTCACCCGCGCTGCGCCGCTGGACACCGGAATATCTGAGTGCGCAGTACGGCCACAAGATGGTACGTGTCTACGACGCCTCCTTCGGGGATCCCGGAAGAAATTACATGGGCAGTATCGATTCGATGTCGTTCGCAGACTTTCTGCGCGAAACACTCGGTGCAGGCCGGGATTTGCGCATGTTCCTGTACAACGTAGGTCGACAGATCCCAGAGTTGCTGGATGACCTGGATTTCCCGGACGTAGGACTGCATTTTTCGCGGCGATTCGTATACACCTTTTTTGGCTGCAAGGGGTCCACCACGCCCCTGCACTACGACATCGACATGGGGCACGTGCTGCATACTGCAATGTACGGTCGGCGCCGAGTGCGCCTCTTCGCTCCCGACCAGTCACGGGCCTTGTACCAGCATCCATTCACCGTACGCAGCTATGTGAACCTCGATCAACCCGATCTTGAGCTGCATCCGGCGTTAGCTTACGCACGCGGTTACGAGGTGATTTTAGAGCCTGGCCAGACGCTGTTCATGCCAAGCGGGTATTGGCACGAATTCCACTACCTCGAGTCCGGATTCGGCCTGTCGCTGCGCGCCGGCAGCTCTCGTCTGCGCGACCGAGCCTTCGGTCTGGCCAATCTGCTGGCGTTGTCGCCGATCGATCGTCTTAACAATAAACTGGCGACCAAAACGTGGTTTACCTGGAAACAACGCCAGGCGCACGTCCGCGCAACGGCTTACATGAACAACCAGGGACTGCTGTGAAGACATTCAAAGGCACACTGAAAACCGGCCGATTCGAGGTTCCGTACCGCAAGTACGGGAACAACAGTCATCTCCTGATGTGTGTCAGCGGCGCAATGCAGACCATGGCGATCTGGCGCACCGTGGTTAACCGATTCGCCGGCCACTTCACCGTCGTCATCTTCGACATGCCAGGCATCGGGCGATCGGAGATCAAATCCGGCGGTGCGCACGTCACGGTCCAGGAACAGCTGGAAACGCTGCATGCGCTCATACAGGAAGTTCATCCCGGCGGAGAAGTCACCCTGGCCGGCAGTTCCTGGGGCACCGCAATCGCTGCAGCGTACGCTGCACTGCGGCCAGATGCCGTTCAGCACCTGGTGCTCAGCAGTTTTGGAATGAAGCCCAACGCAGCGATGGAAGATCTCGTACGGCGCGCGCTGGCGCTTTACCACGAGGGCGACTATGCCGGCGGCGCAGATCTGATTCTGGAAATGTTCGGTAGCCAGGTTGGCGAGAGCTACAAACGCCAGATCGTCGCTCAATTCGAACACCTGAGCGACGCCCAAGCCGAAGCGTTCGCCGAGCACTGCGCGAACATCGTGAAACTCGGCAGACTCGATGAAATTATCGACCTGACCAAGATCAAAGCCCGCACCTTGATCATCAATGGCGCGAAGGACACCATCATCGACCTGGAAGACATGGTCATCGCCGAGCGACTGATCCCCAACTGCGAGATCAGGCTGGTCAAGGACGTCGGACACTTCATGCATTTCGAGCGGCCCGAACTGCTGGATGACTACGCAGAATTCATGCTGGCAACCGAGCCGACTCGCGCCTAGGAGCCTGTCGGACTTGAGCGATCGTCGCGAGCCGAGTGGGAGAGCAAGGACAGTTTTTCACGATTTTGAGGCGCATAGTGGAACTACGCAACGAAAAAGCGGGGAAAAATGGACCGCTCTCCCAACGGCGCAGTAGATCAGTCT
>JAYSTS010000018.1:0-8216 GCA_043719475.1 Gammaproteobacteria bacterium
GGCGGTGGTGTGGGGGCTGCCGGTTGAGGTGGTGCCGGCGCCGCCTCGGCAGGCCGCACGATCATGCCGTCTTCATCGATCCAGATGGCCTGGGGAATATTGATGACGCCGAATTTCGCCGCCAGCACATGGTGGGTGTCGATCAACATCGGGTGCGTCGGTTTGGCCGCTTCCATGAACTCACGACAGCCCTGCGCGCCCAGCGCGTCCAGTCCTACCGTGACCAGCTCAAATCCAAAACCCGCCATCTCATCTCTCCATGCCTGCCACACGGGCAGGTCGCGGGAGCAGCCTCAGTACGGTGCCCAGGCGTAGAGCAAAACCCGCTTGCCGCGTAACGACGCCAGATCAAAGAGTTTGCCATTGAGTTCAGGCAGCACCAGCGATGGTGCCTGCGCACTGGTCAGCGCACGTGCACCGACACTTTCCGGGCCGACCGACCAATAACCAAGCTCGGGTTCGCTCACCAGCGGCAGTCCCATCTGCCCTGCCATCGCGACGAGATCAATGGTTTCACCAACGGGTGCGTCGAGGGGAATGCAGACCTGCGCCTTGCAGGCACCCTCCGGCTTGAACGTCCATCCGGTGGTTTCTTCGAATTCGGATTTCGCCACAGTGGGCGACCTTGTGAGCATGCGGCTCTCCTGGGGCTTCTGTTCGGTGCAGAGCCTAACACTGCCGAGCCCGATCAGGCACGCGCGTCCCGTTCTGATCCGGTTGGGGCCGGTTGGGGCCGGTTGGGGCCAGCTTCGTTGCAGGGCATTTGAGGGGGACGTTTCTTGGGACTTCTTCGTGGTAACCTCGGCGCTGGCCAATCTCTATGTGGGATTTTTGGCCGACGAATTCAGACCCGTCAGCTCCAGACGGCACGAGTTGCCTAGGACATCTGGAATCAACCAGACAAGAAAAATCGACGACGACAGTCGACGTGGGAGGGACACATGCACGCAAGACTCATCATCACCCTGATTTTGTTGATAGCTGCACTATCGCTGGAAGCAACCGTTCCACGGGCAATCACGGAACCCGGCGTTCTGCCAGCAGCCATCGTCGGCAAGGCTTCCGCTCTACAAGGGGAAAACGTCGCCTATTTTCAAGCCGACCCAAAGGCGATGGGTTACCTCGCGGTTCCAGAAGGCAAAGGGCCTTTCCCCGCCGTCATACTGATCCATGAATGGAATGGCCTGGTTCCACGGGTCAAGGAAACGGCTGATGCCTTTGCCGCCGAGGGCTATGTCGCACTCGCCGCCGACCTTTACAGCGGCCGGCTCGGCAACAATCCTGAGGAGAACATGGCTCTGGTTCGCGAAACGCTGGCCAAGCCGGACCAGCTGATAACCAACCTGAACGCTGCGGTCCAGCTGCTCAAAGGTCGAAGCGACGCCAACGGCAAAGTCGCAACCATCGGCTGGTGTTATGGGGGCGGCGTTGCGTTGTCCTTTGCACTGGGCGGCGAACACCACGACGGCACGGCCATTTTTTATGGCCGCCTGCTGGATGATCCGGAGCAGATGAAACACATCCATCACGAGATATACGGTACGTTCGTAAAAAACGACCCAGGCATTCCGCTAACGAGCGTCAACAAATTCGTCGAGACCCTGCGCACTCTCGGCATCAAGAACGACGTGCACATCTACGATGAAGTGAGCCATGGTTTCTGGCTACACGTCGACAGAAATCCCGAGACCAATACCGGCCCCGCAATAGACGCATGGGACCGACTAAGGGCGTATCTCAAACGAACGCTTGCAACCACCAATAACTGAAACTCTGGCACGTATCGGCTGGACTGACTGCGCCCTCCCCATTTAACCTTGGTGCTTACTTGCACGGGTGCATGGCACAACGCACATGCCGCCGACCTACCGGAGCTTTGCATGTGGATTCGTAGACTTGTGTTGGCCGGCGTCACCTTGTTTGCAGTGCCCGCCGTCCATGCCCATCACGCCTTTGGCGCAGAGTTCGATCCCAACCGACCATTGGTACTGCGCGGTCCGATCACCAAGGTTCAATGGGTCAATCCACACGCCTGGATTCACCTGGAAGTCACCAAGGAAGACGGCACCAAGGAAAACTGGATGGTCGAAGGTGGCACACCCAATACCCTGCTGCGCCGTGGCCTCACCAAACAAACGCTGCAGATCGGCACCGTCATCGTCGTCGATGGATATCAGTCGAAGGATCGCTCCCTGCGCGCCAATGGTCGTGACGTCACCTTCACCGATGGTCGCAAGCTGTTCCTCGGCTCATCCCGGCACCGGCGCGCCGGTGGATGGGAAGGATCCAGCCGAGCGTTGAGTCTGCGCCTTTCTTGAGTGGGAGCATCCTGCTCTAGCTTGTGGGAGGGGTCTCCTGACCCCGATTTGGATCGCGGTCAGGAGACCGCTCCCACAGGGCAGGATGCCCGAAGCCAACAGAACGTAAACAGCTGTCTCTCTCAGAAACGAAGCTGCCGGGAAGCGTGAAAGCGGCACACGGATGTGCCGCCCCACCGGCACTATCGGCGTAGCCGATCGCGCCGGTGTGAGGAAGCGGAGCGACCGGTGTCCGCGTGAGGGCAGGATGCCCGTAGCGGACGTTTGGTAAATAGCGGCAGGATGCCCGTAGGCAAGAAAAAAAAAAGCGTCACATCGCGTTCAAGCCACCATCGATAATGAACTCACTCCCCGTCGAGTAAGAACTCTCGTCACTGGCCAGAAACAACGCCATGCGAGCAACTTCCTCCGCTGCAGCACTTCGTCCGAGAGGTATCCTTCGGATCATCTTGTCCACATTCGGGCCGAGCTGCGCCGCCATTGGGGTTTCGATGATGCCGGGGTGGATCGAGTTCACCCGCACCCCGCTGCGCGCCAGTTCAACCGCAGCGGTCTTGGTCATGCCACGAACAGCCCACTTCGACGCGCCATAGGCGATGGCGCGCATGGCGCCACGCATGCCGGCGAGCGACGAGATGTTGACGATGGAGCCTTTACCCGCTTCCGTCATGTGCGGCGCGACCGTACGCATGCCGAGAAAAACGCCGGTGCAGTTGATGGCCATCACCAGTTCAAATTCATCCAGAGACGTTGTTATCAGACGGTTGCTGCGAAAGATGCCGGCGTTGTTGACAAGCACATCGACGCGACCTTCTTCGGCCACCAGATCGGCCACGACACTGGCCCATTGATCCTCGTCACTCACGTCCAGGTGCCGGTACTCGGTGTTAAGTTCGGCGGCCAGCTCGTCGCCCTCTACGTCGAGTACGTCGGCGATCCAGACCCTGGCGCCTTCCTGCGCAAACAGTCTGGCTTCTGCCGCGCCCTGCCCACGCGCCCCGCCCGTGATCAGGCAGACCTTGTCTGCCAAACGTCCTTCCGCCATGGTCCAGCCCTCCGCATCTGTGTAGGACGAACGTAGTCCGGAGCGCAGCAGGAATCAACCCAGTCGGCGGACGGGCGGCGCGGTCTCTTTGTGTAGCAGCACGTGCTCACGAATCCCTTCGCTGAGGGAGAAGCCGGATATGCCCAGGCTCTTGATCCGGTACATCTCACGATCAGCCACAGCCAGAACGTCGACCAGGGACGTTCCGTCGAGCGGTGCGCAGGCGACGCCGATGCTGGCGCCAATCGGGATGACCGTCCCGCGAATGCGCAGTCCGGCACCCAGCTGGCTGATCATGCGTGTCACCACCATGGATACGGATTCATGTTCATCTCTCGCCAGGCAGGCGACAAACTCATCCCCACCGTTTCTCGCCAGCACATCGTCGGGTTGCAGGCACAGGTACAACTGTTCGGCGACAAACTTCAGCGCCCGATCACCAACGGCGTGCCCGTGGTTGTCGTTGATCGCCTTGAAATCGTTCAGGTCGATGAACATCACAATGGCGTAACGCCGCTGATTCGTCGCCGATACCAGCAAGCGCGCGGCTTCCCGTTCAAAATACAGGCGATTGCCGATGGAGGTCAGCAGATCGTTCTCGGCGATCCAGATCGCCCTTCGCCTGGCTTCATCCTTGAACTCCACATCACGAGCCAGCGAATGGCGCAGCACATAGTTTTCGCGTGCGTATTGCTCTCGAACCACTTGCGCGATGATTGATATCAAAACCACGGAGACAAAACAGAACAAATTCGTCACCAGCGTCGCCTCGTTGCCCGTCGCCAGATAGTTCTGCTCGTACACGGCAATCAACACATAAACGAGGAAAAATGTGGCGGACAACACGGTCGTCGCCTGGACGTTCAGCAGCGTGAGCGCGTGCAGCGCTGTCGCGATCAGAATCAGTCCCATGAAGTAATTGTGGTAGGCAATGTCGGTGGGGGAAACAACGTAAATCATAACGAGGATGCCTGCACCTAACAGCCCAAAGGAAGCCATGGCGGCGATGGGGTAGTACTTGGGGAAGGCGGGGTGCCAGGACCAGGCTAAACAGGCGAGTGAGCCCACACACATCACGCCACGCAACATCCACACATCGTAGAGCGCCGACTCGACTACCCACAGATCAAGGATTGCGTAGGCCAAGACCAGTCCAATAGCCAACAGCATGGTGACACGCGTCAGCAGGACTTTGCGTGGGGCAAGTTCCGACTGATAGTCGCGTTCAAGCGCGTCGGTGAAGCGTGCTGGCGTCCACATGGTGTCAGGCGATCTCGATTCCAGGTTCGCCCGGGGGCTCCCGGGTGTCGGCCTTGTTGAAGCCAACCACAGCGTATGAGCCGAATCCGTTCAATGGCTTGCCGCATCGCACGGATCAAGCGGTGAACTCCGAGTGGGGAGCAAATCTGTGACTGCGCTCACTCGGGGACTGCCAACTGAAAGCTAGGAGTCCCCGTCCAGGGACTGGCGAACCAGAGCTTCCATGGCTGCCCCGCGGCCTGCCGGCAAACCACCCAGCCCGGTGATCACACCTCGCCGATTCGTTTCAGATTGATTCTGACTTGCCTTGGTCTTGCCAATCAGCTGGCTCACTTCGATCTCGATGCCTTTCAACTGATCGATCAGTTTGGTGGTGTACTCCACCGGCGCATCGTCCACACGCCACGGTGCGTCCATACCGGCTTCCTGCTGCAGGGTCAACGAATCAATCTGGCGACGAATCCAGCGCACTTCTCGAATGACGTGCAGTTGGCCATGCGCGTGTACTGCCTGGTAATTCCAGGTGGGCACCACCCGACCGTGTTCCTGTTTGGCAGGGTACCAGGACGGGGAAATGTAGGCCTGTGGACCGTGGAAGATCACCAGAACCGGCGACCCATCCTCGCCATCATCACCCATTGGATTGGCATGCGGCACATGGCCTTGCAAGCGCAAGACACCGGCCTCCTCGACAACGATCAATGGCACATGATCGGCGGTTAGACCTTCAGCACCCGCCCTGATGATGGTCGCCAACGGCCAGTCGCGCATGGTCTGCAACAATTGCTCGTGCCGTTGTTCGGCAAAATGACCCGGTAGATACATCGTCAGACCCAACCAATTCGAATAACCAGCGCATCAACAGACGGCAGGTTCATACCTTTGAATACGGCGTTGTGATTTCGTACGTTGTGGCCAGGACATAACCTTGATTCGACAATAATCGGTAATGCTTCCGACGCACTGTGGTCTCCTGGTGGGCGGTCTCCTGGTGGGGTCTCCAGACTGTCGATTGTCCGGATCATCGAAGATCGCGATCAGGAGATCGCTCCCACAAAGTCACGGACCCAAGATCCATACCGAGGCTGATCCCAAAACTTTCGAGGTGCTTGGTCGGTATTAGAGTGGGCGGTATGTTGTTCAGTTCAATCATCCAATCCTCCTCATTTCGCCTGATTCAGCGCCCAGTCGTAGTCATAGTCCAGTTCGACATCAGGGTCCAGCAATGCCTCCGCCAACGACCCTTGCTGCTTCGCCAGCCAAGCCCGTACGGCCGGCTCTTTGTTACCAAAATCAACGCGATACCAATCGAAAATACTCGACGCAATCAGCTTGCGCGCCGCAAGTCTCAGGCCACGGGCGTGCGCCAGATAGTCATGCATCTGCTGCTCGAGCATCGACTCTAGATTGGCTGCGGTATAAGCCTGTGCAGCCAGATTCGGACAACCTACGCTGGCACAATTCACCGCAAAATGGACGCGCTCGTCACCATACAGGGGCCGCAGGATACGATGTTCGATGTCATTGAGGGTCAAGTGTTGGCCCTGGATCTGCGCCACCTCATCATCCCACGGACCGATCGACAGCAGCTTTCGACCCATGCGCAGGATGCTGCGCTTGCGTGGATACTCAAGCACTACCTGTACGGTCAGCACGTTATACAGATTGATCCAGTAAGCCTGCTGTGCCGCACGGGTTAGCCCGCGTGGATCGAGCGCGGCCAGTGCCTTGACGTAGGCTGACAACGCTGCCCGATCCTCGGCGGTGACGGCCAGGTACCTGACTCGATGAATGCCGTCCAGCGAAGCCACGAGATAGCCGTCCAGAAACCTCTGCCAAGGTCCATGGTCGACCTGTGAGACGTTCCCCTGCACATTCCAGAAATTCCAGGCTATCGGATCAGGCACAGCAGCAGCTTCTCCAGCGTAGAACAAGAACACCAACACGATTGAACAAAGACCGGAACGACTCATCAAGAGACTCCAGTCCGCTCCACTTCCACCATGATTCCATTCAGTGCGGCTGTGCCGGTAGGTTCATCAACGACGCTCGTGGCTGCCAACTGGTTGTAGTTGGTCCGTGCGAATCCATGCGGCAGGCAAACCACACCACGACAAAGATCGTCACCAACAACAACCTGCGCTTCGATCGAGCCAACGGCGTTGAAGAGTCGCACACGATCACCCTGAGTGATCTGCCTGAACTTCGCATCTTCTTCATTCATCTCGATCACACAGATGTCGACGCCTTTGTCGAGACCCTTGATGCCCGTCAGCCAGGAGTTGTTTGACTTGACGTTGCGACGACCTATCAGCATCAGGCCATCCGCGTGAGGCATGTGCTTCAACCGTTCGACTTCTGCCAGTACCAACGGTGGCGCAAGGTCGATGACACCATCCGCATGCCGTATGACTTCTGCAAGCCGTGGCCGCAAAGGACCGAGGTCTATCCCATCGGGCGATGCCTGAACCAGGCCGAGTGTCAGGCCCTGCCGCTTCCCAAAGGCATCACCAAACGGTCCCGCGCGAAACCCAAGATCCAGCAGCCGTTCAACACCACTGGGCGGTTCAATCAGCCCAAGAATCTCCTGCACATCCCGGCCGTACAGCGAGCCCAATGGATCGCTGACATGTCGATGCACCGCGTGGGCAACCAAATCATCTTCAAAGCTTGCCAGGGCAGCAGCATCTGCAACTTGTCCGTTCGAAGACAGGCCATAAGCCAGCTGCAAACACAGCCCCCACTCGTCGGGCCGATCTCCCTTCGTTACCAAAGGCGATGAGTAGCGCGCGACATTTTTCCAGCCCCACGAGCCGAGATAGTGATCGTAGTGACTCTCTTCGAACGGCGAGGTTCCGGGCAACAGGACATGCGCCAGTGATGCGGTTTCCGAATCAAAGATGTCCACCGCCACAATCAGTTCCAGAGACTCAAGCGCCTTGCGCAGTCGCGTGCTATCCGGGTTTGACAACAACGGGTTACCGGCAAAACAAACCAGTGCACGAATCTGCCCAGCACCTTCGGTTTCTATTTCTTCCGCGAGGCAGACAACCGGCAGTTGTCCACCCACTTCAGGCCGACCCGAGACGCGGCTAAACCAGCGTGCGTATTCGAGACTTGTCTTGACGGGCCTGGCTGGCGTCGTCATGACCTGCTCGCCAAACAGCGCGCCACCTTGTGCGTCAAGACTGCCGAGCATGAGATTCAACGTTTCAATCAAAAAGCTCGTGAGCGTACCAAAGGCTTGCAGCGTGGTGCCAATGCGGCCATACACCACCGGCGATTTCGCGTTTCGAAGATCAGCCGCCAGGCCCCGGATCAGTTCGATGGACAATCCGGTCCGTCGCGCAGCTTCGCCGATTTCCATGCCGGCCAGCGACAAAAGCAGTGTCTGCAGGCCACGGGTTGTGTAGGCCGTTGGAAGCGTGAGACCAGACTCGATCAGCTCGTTGATCAATGCGGCCAGCAACCAGGCATCCGACCCCGGACGCAAAGCAATATGCTGATCCGCGAGGCGCGCAGTTTCTGTCCGACGAGGGTCGACGACCACCAGACGTCCACCACGTTCGTGCAGTGCCCGAACCTTGTCGCGG
>JAYSTS010000171.1:0-5614 GCA_043719475.1 Gammaproteobacteria bacterium
GCAATGACACCGGTACGGATTTCCGGACCCTGCGTATCCAGCATCACAGGTATCGGATAGGTCACCTTGCGATTCAGCGTCTTGACCCAGTGAATGATCTTGGCGGCGCCCGCATGGTCGGCATGCGACATATTGATGCGAACGACGTTCATGCCCGCGTTATAGAGTGCGAGCAGCTTGGCATAACTCGCTGTAGCCGGTCCGATAGTGCAGATGATCTTCGTGCGTCGCATTGTCATGACGTGGTCCAGAACTCCTTGACTGCCGCATTGAGTTGCCTTGAAGTAACCGTACGGGTATTCCATAACGCCGGAAAGAACTGCCGGTACTGCACCGCCCGGTAGCGTCCATCCACCAGGATGAGAACCCCGCGATGTGAACGGTCGCGAATCAGTCGCCCAGCCGCCTGGACGATTCTACTCATGCCCGGCTGAATATACGCGAGTAAGCGGCCGTCAAAACCGTCAGCGTCGAAATGAGCGACAACCAGTTCCCGTTCCGCACTCGGTGGCGGTATGGCGACCCCGACAATGATGATGCCATCCAGTGGACTGCTCGACAGATCAATCGACTCTGCAAACACGCCGCCCATGACGATGCCCAGCAGTACGCCGGCATCGGCACCGATCGACGACTGCAGCTCGGCCATCATTTCCAGACGTTGTTCGGCCTGGTCGTTCGATTGTTGACAACGAAACGTCCAGTCTGCAAAGGACAAAATCTCGGGTTCAAACAGAGCCGAAAAATCCCTGAGGTACTGGTATGAAGGAAAGCACACGAGGTATCGACCTCGACGTGCCATGATGGTTTCTCGCACCAGGTCAACCAGCGCCGTCATCCCTGATGCACGCACCCGGTACCGGGTGCCAACATCCGGTACGACATATACCCCGAGCTGACTTGCGTCAAAGGGCGAACCCGCCCGTGCAAAGACCCCTTCTTCACCTTCGAGGCCGACACGCAGCAGCGCGCCGTGCTGGCGTTGGTAAACACGCGGCGGTGACACAGTCGCTGAAAACCGGATGTGCGGTCCGAACCCTGCAAACAAACGGTGCAGATAAGGGGCCGGATCAAGGCAACGGGCTTCCAGTTTGAAATACTGACCTCGATTACTCGCAAAGTAGCCGTAAGCACAAATCGCCATCGAAGGCTGCAGGCGCAACCAGCGCACCGCCAGGAAAACCGCTTCGCTGACTTCGTGCGGCAACGCTTGCGAGGTATCGTTCTGCCATTGCATCGCACTTTCCAGCAGCTTTTCCAGATTGTGTAAAAGCGTCTGTGGAATCTCCACTGGCTGTTGTTCGGTGGACTCAAGCGGAAGGTTCTGCGCGATTTTCAACAAGCAACGATCCACAGATCGCAGTCGCTTGGCAATCGGTGCGGCGGCGAGCCCAATGGCGACCTTGAACTCGAAGCGAGAAATGCTGATGGACAGACTCTCAGCCACCCGCGGCGCGAGTTGGTGGGCCTCATCGACCAGAACAATGGCGTCCTTGTCAGCAGAGAATCTCTGCAGGCGAACCAGCGGATCGAACAGATAGTTGTAGTCACCGATCACCACGTCAACCCAGACCGCCGCGTCAAGCGAGAGCTCAAATGGACACACCGTGTGGGCCATGGCCACACGACTGATGACGGGCTCCGTCAACTCCCGTTCCGCGAGTAGTTCAACCAGAGCAGGTCGGCGGCGATCGTAGTAGCCCCTGGCATATTCACAGACGCTGGGATCGCAAGGTGTTCCTGGAACGGGACAGATCCGGTCTCGCGCAGTCAGGATTAGTCGCCGCAACTGACCATCTGCGCCATCGAGTTGGCGCAGCGCGGTCAGTGCCGCCAACGCGCCCGTTCCTCGGCTCGTCAGATAGAAGATCCGACTGGCCCCCGGCAGCGCCTTCACGGCTGGATAAGTGACACTGAGCGTCTTGCCGCTGCCGGTAGGCGCCTCCAGCAGCAGGTGCTCTGCGTTTTTTATGGCATCCGCACAACGACGAATCACCGCGCCTTGATAGGGACGCAGCTGCGGCAGCGGGAACTTCAGTTCGGACAGCCATGCATCTCTCAGCTTGCGATCTCGCATTCGGTCTGCCAGCCAGCCGGTGTAAACCGCCACACTGTCCAGAAGAAATGTCTCAAGGGTGAACGATGAAAGAGATTCCGTGAAAACCCTTGAATCAAGACTATCTGGATGGACATAGGTCACCTGCACCGTCCAGCCAGACCGCTCCGGATATTCTCGCGCCAGCAAGGCCGCGTAAAGACGGCCCTGAGCGACGTGCTCGCTGGCAGGTTTCTCCGGGAATCGACGGGTAGCCTTTATCTCTTCTACCAGACCGGATTCGATGTCCGCGCCATCAGCCCGACCACGCAGGTTCAAAACGAGTTCAAGACTGCTTACCTCTCCCACCACTGGCCGCTCTCGTTGATAGCTGGCCGGTCGATCCTTCTGCCACCGAGCCTGGCCAGTCATGCCCTCCTCAGACGTCACCCGACCGCCAGGCTCGTACAGATCACCGGTCCGATGTACGAACTCGGCCAGTTCGCGAACGGCAACGACAGTCAGTTCGGGCACGGCGTGTATTTCAGTACCGATGCGGGAATACCCAATGCATCGAGTCGTGCCAGCCAGGCTCGCTGCTGTGGTTGCAGCTGGTCGGACGGGCCCTTCACTTCGATGAATTCACAATCACCGGATTCGTGCTGGACAAAAAGATCGGGGAAGCCTGTTCGAGACCTTCCCGGGCACTCGATCACAGCTTTGGTCAAGGACAATAGATGCGCCTTCGGTATCGCCCCAAGAATCCTTGCCATCAGGTTTCGAGGCAAGGCTTGCCACACCAGCATTGCGTTCGCAGTACCGTACTTTTGGTCCCAGGTCTGCAGCATGAGCTCGGCCAGGTTGACTGAGGCGTTCAGCGCTTCTGACCGTGCCTGAATTGCCGCGCGCCGTGGCACAACAAAATCGTCCAGATAGAGATCGTGTGGCCCCTGCTGGAAGAGATGCGTAAACGCACCCGACACCGGCATGAACAGCACCTCCCAATACGCAAGCGCTGTCAGTCCGAGTGGCAGGTGATTTTCGAGATGGACTCCCCAGCTCCCGCTGGTCGCAAGGTCCGCCAGCGCATGAGACTCGATGGCACCTGGTGTCATGACCAGATCATCAACCACCAGCGCGCGTGTTCGGACTCTTGGCTGGTGGCTCGAACCCGGCTGCCTGCGGCGCATGGAAAAAACAGCTTCTTCGGGACACCATGGTTCTTCGCGCATGCGGGCGAGCAACGAATCAGCACAACCCAATTCAGGGTGTTTTTCGAAAATTCGCACCTGTCGCTCCCGGGCTGGATGTCGAGTGCTCGAGGCATAACAGGTGAGCGCACCAGAGAGCTCAGCACGTCGTTCATGCCAGCGACCCAGTTCGTTGAGCAATCTACTCCTGCGTCGTTCGATGGGCCGGTGAGTGGAGGCATCACGCAGCTTCAACCAGATGGAACCTGACAGCTCGGGCATCGTCTGAAGCTTCGACAGCCACGTTGCTACTGTCGACACTTCGAGATATCGATTCAGGATATCCAGCTTGCTGAAATCACTCTCCCCGCCTGCGTCCAGTGTGTACGACTCGATTTTCTGCACACCGAGATCACGCAGTACAAACGCAGACAGATCTTGTTCCAGCGAGCCGAAACACAGCACTTGAAATCTGGCCACTGCATCCAGATCACACAGTCCGATCCAATCAAGGGAAACACACAAAATGTCCAGCAGACGACTATCGGCATGACTGGATAACAGTGTGCGCACCAGAACTTCACGGGTGGCTGAACGGCCACACCGCTTTGACGCCACGGGAAATCGCTCAACAAGTTCGTTGCGGGTCAGGAGTGAAAGTACCTGGTCGGCAGCGACAGTTGGGCGAAGTTGCATCAATCCGCTGGCGACAAGCTCGGTTATGGCCTCGCGTGGGTCTGCAATTTCGTCGTAGTGGATTTGATCCACCCTGAACAGCGGACCCTTGCGCATGAACAATCGCACCAGTAATCGCTGCGCGTTGATGTCGCAGGCCCGAAAACGAACGGCAAAATCGATATCCTTCGGCCTCAGTGCCGTTCGATAGTGGGACATGACGAAGTCCAGGAGTTCCAGGAAATTGTCCCGGTAATAATCTGGTGGAGGCGGACGCCGAGCGAGGAGCTGAACCATTTGGGTAAGCCGGCGAGATTACTGAAGCTTGACAAGGAGGGAGACGTTACGGCGATTATAGGCAGTTCTGTATGGATGCACAGTATCGAAATGACACCTTCACCCGACGTTCACCCGGCCACGTTTCACCCGACCGCCGTTCATAAATGGTGTATCGCCACCGTCACCACTGCCAAAGCCATCAGCGCGCTGACCGAAAACGATCAGGGTGGTGCTTATCGGGACAACCATCCCTGGCTCATTGCACGGGATCTATGGCAGCTTTCGGCGACCGCTTGCGAATCGATGCCGATACTGCTGGCTGTGCACGAAGGCAACACGATTGCCTTTAGCCACTACGCGTTCATCACGAGTGTCGAAGTGCTGGCAAAACAGTTAGGCGGATATGACTCTGTCTGTCGTTTTACACGCCTGCTGAAAATGCACCCGATCTGGTCTGACATCGATAGCGTGGCCTTGAAGCCGAGTGCTGAGCAGCTAGCACGTGAGCAAAACGAAGACTTGCATCAGCACCGGTTTCACCTGACATCGCAATTGATCAGGCCTTACGCCATTTGCGAAACACCGGCATTTTTGCTGGCCGGACCGCTGCCGGCACAAGAGATGAAGGGATAACGGAAGAAGGGAAGAAGGCAAAAAGCGATTCGTCGTGGGTGCAAAACAGGCACGCAGGAATCTGTCCGAGCAGTCGCCGACTGGAAACTAAAAAGAGAACTGCGCGACACCGAACACCCGCTGACCAAATGACCTTCGGCACAAGCGGGCAGTTCGCAGGTTTGATTAGCCGACGCTTCGGCCAGCTGGTTTGGGTTCGCCGTGAATTCGCAACCACACTTCCTTGCGGTGAACTGCTGCGCTCTTCGGAGCCTCGATGCCGATATGCACCTGGCTACCCCGAATCTTGAGCACCTTCAGCTCAATTTCGTTGTCGATCATGATCGACTCGCCGGTTCGCCGGGTTAACACCAGCATGTTTGAGTCCTCGCTGTCCGTTTCTGAAAAACCAATGTACCGGTTCAATCCAGCGCGTTCTGTGATCCAGGGCCGCTTTGCCTGGCAGCCTCTGTCGACGAAACGAGAACGCCGCCTAAGTTCACAGAGGTTGCATCTAAAGTCCCCGGATCTTCGTCGGCTGCGTCTTCCCTGGATCGGGTAAGCAAACTCTCGGGTAGTGGTTGAGAAACACGAGCGCCGAGTTCGCGCAGCATTTCTGCTTGGCGAATCACATTTCCTTTGCCTTCAGACAGACGTCGAATCGCCCTGTCATGGGAAGAGCGTGCCTGCTCGAGATCGCGCCCAACCGCAAGCAAATCTTCAGCAAACAACCGGAGCTTGTCGTACAGCACGCCCGCCCTGCGGGAAATATCGTCAGCATTTCGATTCTGTCGCTCGGTGCGCCAAAGGTTGTGAATAATGC
>JAYSTS010000172.1:0-5605 GCA_043719475.1 Gammaproteobacteria bacterium
TGACTTTGTGGTCTCTTGTGGGAGACATTGGGTATCGTGACTTTGTGGTCTCTTGTGGGAGCGGTCTCCTGACCGCGATTGTTGGGATCATCGAAGATCGCGATCGGGAGATCCTACACGCGCTGTTACTCGACGATTCATTTCTGCTGCAATCCCGACCTTCTCTCCAGTCAATCGTTTCGAAGCTCTTAAATACCCCTGCGCAGCATTTTCGGTTGCGTAGATATTGTCCAATTGAGGTTAAGCTCGCGCCTCCTATTCAACCGGAGCGTGTGCGTGGAGCTGCTGTCCCCTGAGCTGATTGGTGCCTTTCTAACCTTGACCATGCTGGAAATCGTTCTTGGCATCGACAACATCGTATTCATTTCGATTCTTACCGGCCGGCTGCCAAAAGAGCTGCAGAAAAAAGCGCGCCTCATCGGGCTTGGACTGGCGATGTTCATGCGCATCGGGTTGCTGTTTTCCCTGACCTGGGTCATGGGGTTGACTGCGGACCTGTTTCATGTGGCTGGCCACGGTATATCCGGGCGGGACATGATCTTGCTGCTCGGCGGGACGTTCCTGATCTTCAAAGCAACACGCGAAGTGCACAATTCTCTGGAAGGAGAAGAAGAGACCCACGGTCAGGCAGCAGGTGCCACTTTCCTCGGTGTGCTTGCGCAGATCGCACTGATCGACATGGTCTTTTCCCTCGACTCAGTCATCACGGCTGTAGGTCTGGTGAGCCAGATCGAGATCATGGTGGCGGCAATTGTCGTTTCGGTGGGGATCATGATGCTGGCGGCGGAACCGGTGAGTCGATTTGTTGAAGAACACCCTAGCGTGAAGATGCTGGCCTTGTCGTTCCTGTTGCTGATTGGCTTTACGTTGATGGGCGAAGGGCTCGAATTCCATACGCCGAAGGGTTACATCTACTTCGCCATGGCGTTTTCGTTCGGCGTCGAACTGCTCAACATCCGCGCCAAGAAAAAGCGACAGTCGCATGTCCATCTGCGGCCTGGGCAACTCGGCAATCTGATCAGCCAGGATGACGACACAACGGCGAATCAACCCCGATAGTCAGTTGGTTCATCGCGGAGAAAAGTCCACGCGTCTGCGGAGGATTCTGCAACGCTGAAGCGGTATCCGTGCCAGTTGAATCGCTTCAGGGAAACAAGCGACAAGGCACGGTTCTCCACGAAGTAGGCAGCCATCAAACCACGGGCTTTTTTGCCAAAAAACGACATGAATTTGTAGCTGCCATTTTTCAGATCGAGAAACTTTACGTCGATGACACGTGCCTGCAGCCGATCCCTGTCGACGACGTTTGCGTACTCGTGTGAAGCAAGGTTGAGCACGATGGGCTTTCCCGCTCGGGCAAGGTCTTCGTTGAGTGCCGCAGTGACTTTTTCTCGCCAGAATGAATACAACCCCTGGCCCACTGGGGTCGGCAGGGCGGTGCCCATCTCCAGACGATAAGGCCGAATGAGGTCCAGTGGTCTGAGTAGACCATGTAGTCCGGACAGGATACGCAGATGCGTCTGCGCGAAATTCAGGTCATGCCCGTTGAAACGCAATGGCTCCATGCCCAGATAGACCTCTCCTTTGAATGCAAACAGCGCCTGACGTGCACTGGGACGTTGCAACTCCGGTGACCAGTCTTCGTAGCGTTGGTGGTTCTGCTGCGCGAGAGTGTCGCTGATGGACATCAATGTGGACAGATCGGTTACCGAAAGCTCCCGCAATTTCCCGATCAGGAGGTGCGAGTCGTCCAGAAAGCGCGGTTCGCTCGACTTGACAGTGGGGACCGCGTTGATGAAATCCAGGGTTTTGGCTGGTGAGAGCAGCGCCAACATGCGTGAGATCCTCTCTTCTTGGTAGACCTGGCTCGGCTGGCCTGGTTTGGATGGGACGGTTCGAGTGGGATGGTTCAGTTGAAGAGGCTGTGTTTGAATGCAGCCGTGTCCCAGTCTACTGAAATCCAGAAGCCGATAGTCATTACGATTCGCTCCCACGTCGGGCGCGTGCGAACCAACAACGAAGATGCCCTGCGCTGTGATGCCGCTGCCGGTTTGGCTGCACTGGCTGATGGCATGGGTGGTCTTGCCGCCGGTGAAGTTGCGAGCAATCTGGCGATCGAAGTCATGTTTGATGAGCTGTTGAAAGCGCAGCCCGTTTCTGCGGCTGTGCTGAAAGCCGCAGTCCTTAAATCGGATCGAGCTATTCATCTTGCCGGGCTCGCCCGACAACTGGTGATGGGCACGACACTGGTTGTCTGGCAGCGACTGACGACCAGCGAAGCCCTGGTGGCCCACGTCGGAGACAGTCGTTGTTATCGATTGCGTGGGGGAGTCACCACGTTGCTGACGCGCGATCATTCGGTGGTACAACAGCGCCTGGAAGCAGGACTGATCACGGCCAGTGAAGCCTGGCATGCGCCCGATCGGCATCTCATCACTCAGGCGCTGGGTCTGGGTGAGCCCATCGTCGTCGATGTGCAAACGGTTGAAACAGCTGCCGGCGATCGATTTCTGCTGTGCAGCGATGGTTTGACCGACATGATCGAGGAAAGCGAGCTGGCTCGTCTATGTGGCGCGGAAAGAGGTGGCGCAGAAAGGAGTGGCGCAGAAAGGAGTGGCGCAGAAAGGAGTAGCGCGGAAAGGAGTGGCGCGGAAAGGAGTAGCGCGGAAAGGAGTGGCGCAGAACCTGACGATGCTTCACTGGCGGATGCGCTGTTGACTGCTGCGTTGGCAGCTGGCGGCCGGGACAACGTGTCGCTGATCATCCTGCGGTTATAATGTCTGCGAATTGAATGGAAACTACTGATGAATCGCGCTGATCGTATCGAAGCCGTGCTCGGGTCTGCCTTGCCGTTGCTGCACCTGGCGGTAACCAATGAGAGCCACGGCCACCATGTCCCGGCTGGCTCGGAAACCCACTTCAAGGTCGTGCTGGTGTCGACGGATTTCGATCAGCAGAACCGTGTCGCCCGACACCGTCGGGTCAACGCGCTGCTGGCCGATGAATTTGCCGCCGGAATGCATGCGCTTGCCATTCACACCTATACACCTGCCGAGTGGTTAGACCGACATGGTGAAGCTCCGATGTCTCCGCCTTGTGCCCGCCAGGGGAGTCAGGCCTGACGTGGCGGTGTGCACCTTCTACAAATTTGTCCGGCTGCCGGAATTGCCCGAGTTGCAGACCAGGTTGCAGCGTGCAGGAGAAACCCTCGACTTGCGCGGCACCGTGTTGCTTGCTGACGAAGGCATCAATGGGACACTGACCGGGACCCTGGATGCGCTGCAGACGTTTGTCGGTGAGTTGAAGCTGCATCAAGCGTTCGAGGATCTGCAGGTCAAGTTCTCGACTGCGGCTGCGGACAATGAAGTTTTTCATCGACTGAAGATACGAATCAAACGCGAAATCGTGGCGCTGGGCTTGCCGTCGGTGGACCCATCCATTCGCACCGGTGAGCATGTCAGCGCACAGCGGTGGAATGAGCTACTCGATAATCCCGACGTGCTCGTCATTGATACACGCAATCGATACGAGTGTACCGTGGGCAGTTTCCCTGGTGCGGTGCAACCGGACACGCGCGCCTTTCGCGAGTTTCCAGTATTTGTTACGACACAACTTGATCCAGCACGACACCGAGTTGTCGCCATGTTCTGCACGGGTGGCATTCGCTGTGAAAAAGCCTCTGCCTACATGCTCGATCAGGGCTTCGAGCACGTCTATCAACTCGATGGCGGAATTCTCAAGTATTTCGAGACCGTTGAGCCGGCTGCCAATCGATGGCTGGGCGAGTGTTTTGTCTTCGATCAGCGGGTATCGGTGAACGACGCCCTGGCGGAGGGCGAATTTGCCCAGTGTTTCGCCTGTCGGCGCCCCGTCTCGGCTGCGGATCAGCAGCATCCGGATTATGAAGTCGGTGTCTGTTGCCCGAATTGCGCAAGTGAGCGCTCGGAAATCGACCGCGCCGGTTTCCGAGAACGTCAGAGGCAGATCGTGCTTGCGGAACAGCGTGGCCAGAAGCACATCGGCGCAGCGATGAAGACCCGCCCTTCAGTGATAGATCAGTGATCGGTGAGCAGCGGTTGGAGGACCTGCCAGACCGTGTCGAGCATCGTCGGTTGCGCCTGCGCGGTGGGATGGATGCCATCACGCTGCATCAGTCCAGGCCCCAGGGCGACACCTTCCAGCAGGAAAGGCACCACCGGAATGCGGTTGGTGGTTGCCAGGGTGCTGAAGGTGTCACGAAAGGCGGTGGTGTAGCGGGCTCCGTAATTTGGCGGAATCTGCATGCCAACGAGCAACGGTGTGGCGTTGGCGGCAATGGAGAGATCGATCATTTTCTGCAGATTTTCCCGCAGTTTCAGTACGGGATAACCGCGCAGCCCATCGTTGCCTCCCAGTTCCAGAATGACGATGCGTGGTTTGTGCTGCGCCAGTGCTGCCGGCAGGCGAGTCAGGCCACCGTCGGTGGTCTCACCGCTGATGCTCGTGTTGACGACACGTGCCTCTGGATGGGTCTCATGCAGGCGCTGTTCAAGCAGCGCCACCCAGCCGGCTTCGCGTTGTATGCCGTAGGCAGCACTGATACTGTCGCCCAGCACCATGATCGTCATCGGCCTGGCAGCGTTGGCGCATAGCGGTACTAACAATACGGCCACAATCGAGTACCACAGTGCTCGGCCAATACCAGTCACGGCAGTTTTGAAATTTGATGACGATAGAAGGTGGTAACAAGCAATCATGAGTCGGGTAGTCGTACGAGCCGATGTGGTCTCGAAAGTGGTGCCTACAGCTGAGGGTCAGCTGGTCATCTTGGATGCGGTCAGCCTTGAAATCAATGCGGGTGAATCGGTGGCTGTGGTTGGTGCCTCTGGTTCCGGCAAGACCACGCTGCTCGGTATCCTGGCCGGGCTCGATCTGCCAAGCTCCGGTCGCGTCTGCCTCGAAGACGCCGAACTGACTGCCCTCGACGAGGAGCAGCGCGCCTTGGTCCGTGGTCGGCATGTGGGCTTTGTTTTTCAGTCGTTCCAGTTGCTGGATAGTCTGACTGCGCTTGAAAACGTGATGTTGCCAGCGGAACTGCGTGGTGATCGTACCGCAGCTAATGACGCCCGTGTATTGCTCGAAAAAGTCGGGCTTGGCGCCCGTACCCATCACTACCCCCGACAGCTCTCGGGTGGTGAACAACAGCGTGTCGCCATTGCGAGAGCATTTGCGTCGAATGCGAGCGTTCTCTTTGCCGATGAACCGACGGGCAATCTCGATACGGCGACAGGTGAACGCGTGATCGAGTTGTTGTTCGAGCTCAATCGCGAATTCGGCACAACGCTGATCCTGGTCACTCACGATGAACGGCTTGCCGCGCGGTGTTCCCGTCGGTTGGTCATCATCGGCGGCAGGTTGGCGTCATGAAGCCATTGCTGATCTGGCGCATGGCGGCTCGCGATTGGCGTTCCGGCGAACTCGTCTTGCTCGTGGCAGCCCTGGTCATCGCCGTGGGTACGGTGACGGCCATCAGTCTGTTTGTGGATCGCCTGCATCACGCATTGCTTGATGAGTCGACACACATGCTCGCTGCGGATCGTTACATTTCCAGTGCTGAACCATTGCC